>JAAXHB010000154.1 GCA_012271125.1 Actinomycetota bacterium
CCAGAATCCGAGGTTGGCCATTGTCACCACGCATATAAACACAAACAGGTGCGAAATGATCCAGCCTTTAGACCAAAGCCCTCTCATATTTTCCACCGCAATTTTTCCACTGCAATCTGATTCAAAAGCGGACGTAGATGGGGTGAAGGCTGCGGTAGTCGACGCAGATAAGCAGTCCTAGATGTCTAGGAACTCGCCAAGACCGACGGTCAACCCAGCTGGCATGTCCACGATCCGGCGTACTGCTGCTAACACTCCGGGCATAAACGACGCTCGGTTGAGCGAGTCGTGCCGAATGGTGAGCGTCTCACCATCGCCTCCAAAGCGGACTTCCTGATGTGCCACCGCACCCTTGAGCCGCACCGAGTGAACCGGAATATCGCTCGGGCCTTTCCCGCCACGTGCTCCAGCAATGCTGTGAGCCTGGGTTGGATCAGCATCCCACGTTTTTGAGACTTCTGCCATTTTCTCCAAGGTTGCTAGCGCCGTTCCTGAGGGTGAGTCGACTTTGGCGTTGTGGTGCATTTCGATCACCTCCGCCGTTGGAAAATAGGGCGAAGCAAGCTCGGCGAAGCGCATCATCAAGACCGCTCCAATTGCAAAGTTGGGTGCGATCAGGCAGTGGCTTTGCGCGAAGGCTGCTGTCAGGTCTTGATGGTCGCTTTCGGTGAGTCCTGAGGTGCCGACAACTGCGTGTATGCCCGCAGCTGCGATTTCAGGGAGGTTGCTGCGAGCTGCGTCGGCGACTGTGAAGTCGACAACTACTTGCGCGCCAACGAGTTCGGTGACACTGCCATCAACGTCGATAGCTCCAACAAGTTCCGTGTCGGGGCTCTCCGTTATGGCTGTAGAGACCTCCGCGCCCATTCGTCCTTTAGCACCGCACACGCCAACACGTATCGGATCAGACATGTTCGCTAGAAGCGTCGGGGACTGCTGGGATGCTTTACCGCTGGAGACGACGACCTAGTAACGACGCCTTGAGCGGCTTTCAGGGCCGAGGTTGCCGAACTCCTGACGCAGTTCTTCGTCGAAGGACTCCTCAAAGGACACAGCGTTACGTGAGTTTGATTGCTGACCGTCACGCCGATCACGATTGTCACGGCGGTCGTCGCGGCGCTCTGAACGTCCATTGCGATTGCGGTTATCCCTGTCACGGTTGTCCCTGTCATGATTATCTCTGGCACGATTATCCCTGTCACGATTACGAGGGCGGTCGTCGTTGCCTCGATCGTTGGAACGTCCGCCGCGATTATCACCTCTGGCATTATCTCTGTTACCTCTGGCGTTTTCGCGAGGCTCATAGCCAACTGGGAGCAGCGAAATCTTGCCGTTCGGGTCGATGTCATCAACCACGACCTCGATTTCAGAGCCCAGCTCGACGACATCTTCCACTCGGTCAATGCGTTGGCCTCGACCGAGTTTTGAGATATGGACAAGCCCATCTCGACCCGGAAGGATGTTCACAAAGGCACCGAACTTGGTGATACTGACCACGCGGCCTTCGTAGGTAGCTCCGATCTCCGCTGAGGGCGGATCGAGAATCAACTTGACCTGCCGTTCGGCTTCGTCAACGTTGGTGGAATCCACCGACGAGATGAACACGATGCCAACTGAACCGTCGTCGTCAACACTGATCTCAGCACCGGTTTCGGCCTGAATCGTGTTGATGACCTTGCCTTTCGGCCCGATCACGTCGCCGATTTTGTCCATCGGGATTTCGAACTTGCAAACCTTCGGAGCGGTGTCACGCACCTCAGCGCGAGGAGCGTCGATGGCTTGGGTCATCACCTCAAGTATCTGCATGCGGGCATCACGTGCCTGAAGCAGCGCATCGGCGAGAACTTGAGCGGGAATACCCGAAATTTTCGTGTCAAGCTGCAAGGCAGTAATGAAGTCCGAGGTTCCGGCAACCTTGAAGTCCATATCACCGTAAGCGTCTTCGGCACCAAGAATGTCGGTCAGGGTCACGTAGCTGCCTTCGGCGTGAACTAGTCCCATGGCAACGCCGGCGACGGGTGCCTTGATCGGCACGCCGGCATCCATCAACGACAGGGTTGAGCCACACACTGACGCCATCGAGGTCGAACCATTAGACGACAACGCTTCTGAGACGGTGCGCACGGTGTAAGGCCAGTCTTCAAAGGCTGGAATCACAGGCACCAGGGCACGCTCAGCAAGGGCACCGTGGCCAATCTCGCGACGCTTGGGGCCGCGCATGAAGCCGGTCTCGCCAGTGCTGAATGGCGGGAAGTTGTAATGGTGCATGTAACGCTTTTTGTCAGTGGGTGACAAGTCGTCGATCATCTGATCGGTGCGGTTCAGCCCAAGCGTGGTCACGTTGAGCACCTGAGTTTCGCCGCGCTGGAACAGTCCGGAGCCGTGAGCAGTCGGGATAATGCCGATCTGTGCCGACAGGTTGCGCAGCTGATCGGTCTTGCGACCGTCGATACGAAGACCTTCGGTAACGATGCGGCGGCGCACCACGGCTTTGGTGACTGAGCGAATCGCAGCCTTGATCTGGGTGGTGACGTTTTCTTCGTCAAAACGCTCTTGAAGTTGTTCAACGATTGACGCTGTCAGCTCCGATTCGGCTTCTTGACGCTCAGCCTTGTCGGCAATAGTCTGAGTAGCTGCGATTTGATCCTGCGCCGTGTCGATGACGGCTTGATGAATTTCGTCGCTGTAATCCGACAACAGCTCGGTTTCCATCTTCTCGACCGGGCCGAGAGCGTCGAGCATTTCTTGTTGCAAGGCAATGGCTTCACGAATAGAGGTCTTGGCGATTTCGAGACCGCCTGCAAGCAATTCCTCGTCCATCTTTGGCGTGCCTGCGTCATAAGCGTCCCAGGTGTTGGCGGTGCCGGCGGCTTCCACCATCATCACAGCAACGTCGTCATCTGCGAGGCGTCCTGCGACCACCATTTCAAAGGCAGCGTTTTCGCTTTCTTGATATGTGGGATATGCGACCCATTCGCCGTTGCCAGTCCATGCCAGACGCACTGCACCAATCGGTCCTTCGAAAGGAATCGACGACATGCACAACGCCATCGAAGCTGCGTTTAGTGCGGCCATGTCATAGGGGTTGACCTGATCGGCGCCCAACACGGTGGCGACGACGTGGACTTCGTTGCGGAAACCGTCGGGGAATGCGGGACGCAGCGGTCGGTCGATCAGACGACAGGTCAAGATGGCCTGCTCGCCGGCTCGAGCTTCGCGACGAAAGAATGAGCCGGGGATTTTGCCGGCTGCATACATGCGCTCTTCCACGTCAACGGTTAGTGGGAAGAAGTCGGCACCTTCGCGTGGGGCTTTGGCAGCTGTAGCTGTGACCAGCACGAGAGTGTCGCCGATTTGGGCGGTCACCGAGCCGCTTGCAAGCGGTGCGAGGACGCCGGTTTCAAATGTAAGTGTCTTGTTGTCAGAGCGCGAGAAAGCGCCAGACACGTTTACGGGATTATTCATCTTTTCTCCTGATGAGTTTTCGGGGCATAGCCCCTTCAGACGCAGACTCACCAGTTCCCAGTCGTATCGGCCCATCATGTAGGCCGATACGACTAGCACCGGAGCAGTCGTGCTCTGATTTTTACCTTTCCGGCCTTGCCTTAAATGCGCTTAGGCGCATGCTTGGCTTGGCCTGTCACTGGGTTGTCGCCAGATGTGTGATACATCTGGAGTGCTTGTGGCTAGCGACGCAGGTTCAGGTGTGAGATCACCTCGCGGTAGCGCTCGACATCGTTGCGTTTGACATAGTCAAGCAGTCGACGACGTCTGCCGACGAGCATCAGCAGACCTCGTCTGCTGTGGTGATCTTTTTGATGAACTCGCAGGTGCTCAGTGAGATGGTTGATGCGTGCTGAAAGTAACGCAATCTGAACCTCAGGGGCACCGGTGTCGTTGGAAGCCAAGCCGAAGGCAGCAGCAGTCGAGGCGACAATATCTGACCTCGATATGTCGGCCTTTGTGCCTGCTGGCGCGGTTGCGGTAGCGGCTTCTGCCATGTGGGTAAGGCTACAGGCGGGCTATTCGATTGAGATCGCTTGTTTGGGGCAGCGATGGACGCATTCTTCTATGAGGGCTCGTTCAGACTCGTCGGGGTTTTCATTGAGGATGTATAAGAAGTCGTCGTCACGCACCTCGAAAACGTCGGGTGCTATTGCCATACATATGGCGTTGCTTTCGCACAAGTCAAAATCAACAATAATTTTCATATAGGTCTCCTTTTATTCGTGCACATCTCTATTCGTTTATTTATATTCGTCCATTTCTATTCGTCCAAATCGGTGCTGGTCGCTTCCTCAACCGTAGACGTCTCGCAGCTCGTGTTTGAGGATTTTCAGGGTGGCGTTGCGGGGCAGCGGTCCTGGATATATCTCAAGTTGCTCGGGGATTTTTTGACGTGCCAGCCCTGCGGTCTCACATGCGTCGACCATTGCCTTCAGAGTTAGCGGTTCGGTATCAGTTGCGGACTCGATAACGGCACAAACTCTTTCACCTCGCTCTGGATCGGCCAAACCGATAACGGCTACGGCTGCAACATTTGGCAGCGTGTATAAGACGTCTTCGATTTCTTTAGCGGAAATGTTTTCGCCCTTGCGGATGATGATGTCCTTGAGACGCCCTGTCAGCACGAGATGCCCGTCGGGGCGGATGATGCCAAGGTCGCCGGTTCGGAACCGCCCTTGGTCGTCGAAGGCATCTAGGTCGGGGTTGGTGTAGCCGGCAAACAGCATCGAACCGGCGACCCTGATCTCGCCTTCGGTGCCTGTGTCGACGTTGTTGCCGTCGGCGTCAGTTATTGACACTTCACATCCAAACACGGGTTTGCCGTCGGTGTTGGCTAGTTGCTCATCAGTGTCATCTGGTGAGCCTTGAGAAATCATCGGGCATTCAGTCATGCCATAACCATGTGCCACTGGTATGCCCATCTGTTCACGAACCTCGTAATACACCTCAGGAGGTTTGGGTGCCCCGCCGCCTGACAACACTCGCAAGGTCGGCACCGCGTGATTGTTTGTGGTTTCGGTCGCCTTTTTGTCTTCAGCGCAAAACATTGAGTAGAACGCAGTGGAGCCGCCCGCCATCGTCACCCCATGCTTGCGGTACAGCTTCACAGCTTCGGCAGGCACGAACCGCTCCATGAGCACCGAACCGAAACCCGACGCCAGCATTGTCACCATGTAGTCAGGCCCGCCGATGTGGGCATATGGGAACGCAATCGAACCGACATCATCGGCGGTCATGTTTAAGGCTTTAGCCAAGCCGGTTCCGCCGGCGATTAGTGAAGCGTCGGTGTGGCAAACGCCTTTGGGGTCAGCGGTTGTGCCAGAGGTGTAGTACTTCCAACGAATCGCCAGAGACGTATGTGCCGGAGGTGTGGGCGACGATGCGAACGACGGAGGCAGCGTTGTCGGGTCGCCGGTCGGCAAGTTTTTGTATCCGTTGATTAGTGCAGGTGGCGCTGTCATGCCCGCCTTGAAGACGATGTCGCCGTAGAAGATGTCATCACACATTTGCTCATAGTCAAAGTCACCCCAAACACCAGAGTGAAACATGACGGCTGCCTTGGTTTCGTTTATACAGAACCCAACTTCTCTGTGGCGATAGATGTGAATGATCGGGTTTTGAACCGCGCCGAGGCGACTCAGAGCGAAGCTCAAAATGACGGTCTCTATGCGAGTCGGCAGCTGCCAGCTGACCGGCGTGCCTTCGGTAATACCTAGGTTGAAAAGACCAGCGGCTACTCGTTCAGCTTCGTCTCGAAACTCCGCAAAGGTAAGGCGGCGGTCAGTGTCGTCGACCAGCATGAGCTGATCGCCACTTGCTTCAACTCGACACTCTAGTAACTCCCAGAAACTGTCGGCTTCTAAAAGCTGCGTCATGACAACTTCATGATGTGCGCTTGAGGCGGCCTCAGCCGCTGCGACCTGGGCGTTGAGTCCCTAGGTCGCTGAGATCAGACGGTGACTTAGAAGGCGGCGTGCCCGGAGTCGCCGGTGCGGATGTCGTGGAATGACTCCACAGGCATGACCCAAATTTTCCCATCGCCATGATCATGGGAGCTAGCGGCGTTCAAGATGGCATTGATCGCCGGTTCGACGTCTTCGTCGGCGACGACGATTTCGATGCGGCGCTTAGGGGCGCTGTCGACTGTGTATTCAATGCCACGATGGGTTTCGGTATGGCCACCTTCTCGTCCGTAACCGACGACGTCATCGGCGGTCATCCTGTGAATCCCGACCCCGTTTAGGGCGTGACGAACTTCCTCGAGCACATATGGCTTGAACACTGCTGTAATCAGCTTCATCGTTCGGGTCCTTTCGGTTGCGCCGATCTGTCAAAACTATAGCGCAGCCCCTGAGCGCAAACCCTGCCCGCCGTCACAGGCATGGTGCCCTTGACGCGCCGAAGCCCGCCGAGGTGACTTCGACGGGCTTCGGACTTTGTCCCTGGAGGGGGAAACTTGTCAGCTGTTTGTGTCGCTAATGCTAACGGCGTCAACAGCGTTTGGTAACAACATCGTAACATATCTGTCACAAAACCACAACTCTGTTACATTTTTGAAATAGGCACTAATTGCCCTTAGGTAGTGCCGTAGACGGGAGCTGGTTGAGGCGCTTGCGCTATTGACGCTTTGACAAGCTCGCCAGCTTCGGTGGGAGTCATGGCCCGCTCCCCTACTTCGGCTATAGGCCCGTGCTGCCAGCCATCGCATACATTGAGCTGCCCGCCGGTGCATTCAAAGACCCTGCCGGCT
>JAAXHB010000017.1 GCA_012271125.1 Actinomycetota bacterium
CGTCAAATAAGACGCCAACTTGCGAATCGCCCACTTCGCCGGCACCCGAAACGCCTTCAGCGTCCCCATCTCACGATCCCGAGCCCCCACCACCTGATCATGCTGCCCCCGAGCATCCAGCAGCTCCGGTATCTCATGGTTGGGATATGTCATGTCGGCATCAGTCCACACAACAACGTCACCGAGTGCCGCCAAAGTCCCCACACGCCTTGCCGACCCCGACCCACGATTACGCTCGCAACGCACAACCCGCACACCGGTACGCCCGCGAGCTACTTCAGCGGAATCATCGCTCGAACCGTCATCGACAACGATCACTTCCCAGCTGTATTTCGACGCCTCCAACGACGCCGTGATCCGATCTAGCTCCGCAGGGAGATGAGTGACTTCGTTATAGACCGGCAGGACAACGCTGACATCCACGACCGCGAGCCTAAAGCGACTTACTTGTCCGCTAACACTCTTTGATACATGGCAACAAACTGATCGGCAGCATTCGTCCACGACATTTGTTCCACACGTTCTCGAACTCTTGCCAACGCCCCCGCATCAACATCTTCCAAAGACTTAGCAAGTGCCTGAGCAAAAGAGTCAACATCACCAGGAGCAACAGTGGCAAGGTCGTTGCCAAATACTTCGGTAACAACACCGACTGCGGTCGATACCACTGGCGTTCCCGCTAACACTGCCTCAAGCGGCGGCAACCCAAACCCTTCCATCAATGACGGAAACGCCAGCACGCTGGCACCGGCAAACAAATCAGCCCTAATCTCATCGTCCACTGAAGTCAGACGCACATACCGTTCATCTAAACCAGCATCACGCACTGCCTTGCTCAAAGCAGCCTCATCAGAACCAACGCCACCAGCTACCACCAAGTTCACATCAAGCCTTGCCACAACTTTCGGCAAGATTGTCACGTTCTTGCGTGGCTCTGTCGCTCCTACGTAAAGCACATACCGATCCGCCTTAGCAATACGCCGCCCCTTTTCTGCATCACCATCACCCACAGGTCGAACTCCCCACGGGACCACATGACAACGTTGTTGAGCAATGCTTAGTAACTCTGGAGCTTGTTGCGCCATTACCGTCAGCGGCACATGAACATGAGCACCATCTTCGACCGCTTTCAACAACGCCGGCATTTTGCGCAGAGCGGCTGATGTGCACCACTGTGGATGGGTTATCGGCCCATAGTCATGGATCGAGATAATGCGAGCCGGTGCAGGCGGGCAAGCAAAGTTCGTTCCATGTAACAGATCAACGCCTCGGCTTAATTTGTTCAAACGCGGCCAGTGTCGTTTTGCCCAAGTCGCATGACACAACGACGCCGGTATCCGGCTCGTGACAATTTCCCCATTAACAATTTCCCCCTTGATTATTTCTGACGTCTTTAAAGACTGTGCTAGTTGATCGCGTCGACCAGCTCCTCGCGCTGACAACAAATATCCGCTCGGCTGAACCGCTTCATGTTCTCGAAGTGCCTCAAACAAATCTGCAGTCGTGCCGGCGATACCACCAAAGCCTCCCAGTAGGGGAGTCAGGTCAAGTCGTACCCGCATATTTATGGCACGTAGATGCCATGTAGTGCCAACACACTCAGGCTCGCCATACCAACCGCAGATGCTGGTATTACCCAGCGGTCAAAGTACCTATGACGACTCACCCAGGCACCAGCGATAACCAACGGAAACACTGCCAACCCATATCGTTCCAAACTGTTGAGGTTGTCAGCGCTCAAGAGCAGCACTACCGAAACCAGCGAGTAAAGCCAATACTCAGCACGCAGTTGTCGCGTTGTCACCACTACTAACCCAACAAGCATGACTGCGGCTAGAAAATGAAACAGCTCTCCCTCATCTCCTCGCACGCCACGCCACGCTGATGCAACTACCCGCGATACCGGTTCGACCCATCCACCTCGAAGGTCGCCTTGACGATCTAGTGGAGCACTCCAATCATCAAGAGCGCTTCGCGACCAAAGCAAAAACGTTGCCATCCCTGCAACAGGCGCAACCGCAGCTATGACCGCTCCCAACACCCGTGAGAACCCGTCTCGCCTTATCTGCCGAATAGCAACAACTGCTACTGGCAGGCTCAACAAAGCCCCAACAGGTCGGGTCAACCCCGCCAAATAGCCACCCACCGCAGCAACCCACCATTTGCCTTGACGCATCAAATAGAACACAGAGATGCTCAAAACCAAAAACAGTCCTTCGGAATAGGCGAACACCAACACGAACGCCGGCGGTGCCAACGCCAACAATCGCACCACACGCTCAGCTAAGTCAACGTCGTCAGTTTCTGCCTTCACCAGGCGATAAAGCAAAACCCCTGCTACAAGACTCGCAAGGTTCGCTATCACTACCAGCGCCACTCCTGGAGTCAGCAGCACCCCAAGCGCACGACCCAATAGCGCAAACAACGGAAAGAACCGCAGAGCCGGGTCTAGAGCACTGTCATATCCCATGGCATAGCCGTCAGAAGCAATCAGTTCATACCAGCTACCGTCCCACGCCAACAGCCCATCACTGATCGGCAGATCGTCACCACCAAGCGCATCGGCTGACGCTGACGCAACCAAATACGCAGCAAGGAAATAAACCCGTGCTTCAATCCAAGCTCTCAAAGCGCAGCGCATCCCGTCTGCTCTCATTGTCCGCACTTGTTAGGGCGTTGGCTTAAACCTAAACAACGTCATTGGTTCATACACAGTGCGAGCCTCTACCACTACTAGCGCTGTCGCTTCACGATTCAACTCAGCCGCTATGTCTTCACACATGCGATCAAAACCGTGATACCCCGGCGACATCACATACCAAAGAGTCCCATCACCTGCAGCTGTCAGAGCCTGGCTCGCGGCCTCAGCTGGATCAACAGCATTAATGCGTTCGGAATAGTCATACCAATCAACCCGCTCAGGTATGGGTGTGCGCGGAAACGTGTATGGCGCATACGGCACATCCAAATACCGCATCACTGCTGGTGCCAACTGATCAGGGCAAGTCAAGACCGTCTCATAACCAGATGCACTCCGCTCGGCATCATTGATCGCCATCGCCACTTCAGAACCCTGGGAACGGTCACGTAGCGCATCGTCAATCCCAACAGCGACGCCAAACACGCTCACAGCACACAAAGCACCCACCGCCCAAACCGGCTTAAGCGCCGCCAAACCTCTACCTGCCAATCCCAACGCAAAGGGAATGACAACTGCGGCATAGCGCGCTTCAAACCCACTGCCCACTACAAAAGCAACGACCCCACCCAAAGTCAAAGCCGCTACAACAACTAGAGCAATCACACCAGCTTCGCTCCGTCCCGGCCATCCCAACGAAACTGACGCATTCGTCGCTTCATCTGAGCTTTCCACCTCTGTGGTCTTAGATGTCACACTCAACGCAGTTGCGCCCAACACGACTAGCCCAGCCAACACCACCCCCAGCAACACCGGCTCAAAACGATTACCACCGCCTATCGCCTGTATTGCTTCAACCGCCACCTCAGCTGGCCGTGCCCTTTCAGCCCACGGCGTTCCCGTATGGTTGAACTGCGTCCATAAAACACCAATCCACGGCGTAAACAGCAACGCAGCAATCAAACACGCCCACAATCCGTCACGTATTCCAACAACCCGAACTGCCACTTTTTCGCTCAATCGAGGAACACGAGCTCTCCACACCAGCAGCACTACCACCACTGCAAAAAGCCAGATCATCCAGTAGTGCAAATACAAACCACCGGCGATCACCAGTCCGACAAGAGCGCTTGACTGTCGGCCCTTCAAGCAACGCTCCATCAACCACCAGCTCAACGCCACTGCAAAGCACACGACCGCATACATCCGCGCCTCGCTGCCATAGCGAATCAAAAACGGCGAGCACGCTGCCAATACCGATGCATATATCGCAGCATTACGTCCGAAGCGTTCCCGCACGGCAAGCCATAAAACCGGCACAGTGCCCGCAGAAAAAACTCCCGACATCGCCCGCAGAGCAAAGTCCGAGTCGCCAAAAACACCTGTCCAAATCTTGAGCAGCATGTAATAACCCGACGGATGTCCGTCATGGCGCAAAGCATCAGTAATTTCGCCTAACGGCAGACTGGCAATGTTCGCGGACAAGGCTTCGTCCAACCAAAAGTCGCCGGCTGTAGCAAAACGCAGCACCAAACCAGCGGCACATACGACGCCTACAAAGCCAACAAGAAAAATTCGTCTCATATAAATCACCAACGTCAGCTGATTACCGCGACGATGTCACCTCCTCCAACTGAATCACCCACCGAAACCCGCACCTCAGAAACCGTCCCAGAGCGTGTCGCTGCCACATTGTTTTCCATCTTCATCGCTTCAAGCACCACCACTGGGTCGCCTTCGCTCACCTCATCACCAATCGAAACCAGCACTCCCACAATGGTTCCCTGCATAGGCACGGTCACTTCGCCTTCGCCGCCGCTAGCCCGCGCCGCCCCACGTTGTCGCCCAGTTCTTGCCGCAGCCGGCGCACCCTCGCCTGACGTCCACAACACAACCTCAAAACGTTCGCCATCTACTTGAACCGCTACCTCATGCCGGGTTCGTCCAGCACCGCCACCAGCGACATCTCCAGAGGTAACCAAATGCGACAAGTCCAAGGTCTCCTCCACCCACTTGGTCGAATGCGTCACCGCCGCAAAGTCCTCATGTGCCAAAATCGCATCCGCTGCTGGGATCGTTGTCGCAACTCCAGTAATCGTCATCTCAGCAAGTGCCCGTCGTGCCCGAGCTATCGCAGCGTCACGATCAGCACCCCAGACGATCAACTTGCCTATCAAGTTGTCGTAGAACTGGCTTAACTCGTCACCAGACTCATAACCACCATCCCAGCGAGTCCCAAATCCCTGCGCCGCCCGCAGCTCGCTAATCCGACCAGGGCTCGGCAAAAACGCCCCACCCGCCGGATCCTCAGCATTGACCCGAATCTCAAGCGCATGCCCTTGAGTCACTACATCGGCCTGCGTCATGCTCAATGCCTCACCCGATGCCACCCGCAACTGCTGTTCCACCAGATCAGTGCCAGTGACCATCTCCGTCACCGGATGTTCCACCTGAAGTCGCGTGTTCATCTCCAAAAAGTAGAAGTCACCGTCTTCATACAAGAACTCAACCGTTCCCGCGTTGTAATACCCACACCCCTTCGACACACGAACCGCCGCATCGCCCATCGCCGACAACACCACCGGATCAATCAAAGGCGCAGGTGCCTCCTCAATCAACTTCTGATGACGACGCTGGGCAGAGCAATCACGAGTCCCTAAATAAACGCAATTCCCATGCGTGTCAGCCAGAACCTGCACTTCCACATGACGTGGCGCGGTCAAATATCGTTCCAAATACAGCTCATCACGTCCGAAATATGCCACCGACTCCCGCCGAGCTGAATCCACTGCCGCTTCAACGTCATCATCGGCGG
>JAAXHB010000155.1 GCA_012271125.1 Actinomycetota bacterium
CACCCGTTCCCATTCCGAACACGGAAGTTAAGCCCGCCAGCGCCGATGGTACTTGGGTGGAGACGCCCTGGGAGAGTAGGACGCCGCCGGATTTCTCACACCGGTGAGGCTCGCAATTTGCGAGCCTCACCTTTACAATCCACCCGAGACCCGTACACCCCTACGGGTCTCACGCTCGCCTCACCAGCGAGCAGAGTAAGTCTCGCAAGCGAGCCTTACTCCAGAGCCTCGGGATCACACCCTCCCGAGGCTCTCCCCTTTCTCGGCCCCGCCTTCGCTAGCGTCAAGGGGTGACAGGGTTAGTTCGGGAGCGCAGGCCACTTCCATCTCGGCCTGCGGTGTGGGTGGAGCCTCGCAAGGCGTTTGTAAAGGCCCATGGCGCGGCTCGCGGAGAGCGCACTGCCAAGCGTTTTGAGGCGGCGGCCAAGGCATTCCGAGCAGATCGCCATGAAGAGGCCCGCAAGATTTTGGTGCCAATTGTCAAGTCATTCCAAAACGTCGCAGATGTTCGGGAGCTATACGGGCTGGTGCTCTACCGGCTTGGGAACTTCGAAGCGGCGCTGGAGGAGCTAGAGGCGTTTCGAGAGCTAAGCGGAACGACCGAACAGCATCCGGTGCTCGCAGACTGTCATCGGGCACTCAAAAACTGGACAGATGTTGACGCACTCTGGGAGGAGCTTGGTGAAGTATCACCCGATGCAAGTCTGGTAACCGAAGGGCGAATTGTGGTTGCCGGTGCCATGGCAGATCGTGGCGAAGTCCCGCAGGCAATTATGTTCCTAGAAAAGGGCTGGAAGCTTCCTAAACGCCCCCAGCCCCATCATTTGCGCCGTGCCTATGCCCTCGCCGATCTTTTTGAGCGAGCCGGTCGCAAGCCCCGAGCCCGTGAGCTGTTTGCCTGGGTTCAAACCCATGACCCCGACCTCGCAGACGTCACCCACCGCGCCACCACCCTCAACTAAATCACATTACCTAGCCTTCGCAACCCGCCACGTCTAGGCACTAAACCAACCTTCTAAAATGTGACGACATGAAATAACATTTAAAGTGTTATATTATCCTTGTGGGCAAGGAGGCAATGATGGCAGCAACGATGACAACAAAAACACTTGCGACTGGAATTTCGCATGAACAGGCTTTGAAGCTTGTACACCTTGGCAAGGTTTTCGGGAACATAACGGCAGTAAACGCATTCCTAGTATGCGTATTGATGATTTTTCTCGGGAACTTACTTGCTGCGGTGTATTGCCTCATCTTGAGTCCTCTTTGTTACTTCTCATTCCGACGACGCTGTCAGCGTTACGCGTACGGTCGCTAGGTGGGGAGTTGGTAACTTTGAGGGTGTGGACGTCTCATCTCTTCTCGGTGACCAAGCCGAATACCTGCTAGGGCACAAGAGTCAAACAATCTCAGCGGAGTCACTGGCTTTGCCAGGGCCTGATTTCATAGAGCGGGTCTTCGCACAAAGCGACCGCACCCCCCAAACGCTGCGCAGCCTGCAGTGGTTGCTCAACTCGGGACGGCTCGCCGGCACCGGACACGTATCGATCTTGCCGGTTGACCAAGGCATCGAGCATTCCGCTGGCGCATCGTTTGCACCCAACCCTGCTTACTTCGATCCGGTCAACATTGTCGAGTTAGCCATCGAAGGCGGCTGCAACGCGGTGGCATCAACATTCGGGGTGCTGGCGCTTGCGTCACGCAAATATGCGCATCGCATCCCATTCATCGTCAAGCTCAACCACAACGAATTACTGACCTACCCAGAGTCCTATGACCAGGTCATGTTCGGCTCAGTACAACAAGCCTGGGACTTAGGCGCAGCCGGCGTAGGCGCAACCATCTACTTCGGATCAGAAAACGCCCGCCGCCAAATTGGCGAAGTCGCCGACGCCTTTGCCGAAGCACACGAGCTCGGCATGTTCACCGTGCTCTGGTGCTACCTACGCAACTCCGCTTTCAAAGCCGACGGCACCGACTATCACGCAGCTGCAGACATCACAGGACAAGCCAACCACCTCGGCGTCACCATCGAAGCCGACATCATCAAACAAAAACTCCCCGAGAACAACGGCGGCTACACCGCCATTGGTTTTGGCAAACACCACAAGCTCATGTACGACAACCTCTCAAGCGACCATCCCATCGACTTGTGTCGTTACCAAGTCGCCAACTGTTACATGGGGCGCATCGGGCTGATAAACAGCGGCGGGGCGTCGTCGGGTGCCACCGACCTCGCTGAAGCCGTCGTCACAGCGGTGATCAACAAGCGAGCCGGTGGGATGGGGTTGATTTCGGGCCGCAAGGCTTTCCAGCGTCCGATGTCTGAAGGCGTGGAGTTGCTCAACGCCATCCAAGACGTCTACTTGGACTCTTCAATCTCAGTTGCTTAGGTCCCCGCTTACAACAAATAATCCGCATTCCAGCCTGATAAAGGTCAGCTCGCTGCGACTCGTATGTCCACAACTAGCCTGATCGGTCGTGTTGGCGGGGTATCGGCCTAAGGGTGGATACGACGAGGCATTTGAACCAGACGGCACAGTCCGGCCTGAATATCGCCGAGTAGTTGAGCATTTTCGCAGCATCGACATAGATGAGGTGCGCCTCATCGAAGCTCACGTCAACGAAGAGTTCCTACGCCAAGGCATCACCTTCACCGTCTACGGCGAAGAAGCCGGCACCGAACGCACCTGGCCTATGGACTTGTTCCCGCGCTTAATCGCCGCCGCAGAATGGGAACAAGTCGCCGATGGACTCAAGCAGCGAGTAGCAGCCCTTAACGCCTTCTTGGCCGACCTTTACGATGGCGAAGCAGCAGCTGTCAACGAAAATATCGTCCCGCGTTGGCTCGTTACCTCATCGCAAGGCTTCGAACGCAACGCCTATGGCATCACCGTCGCCCATCAAGCACACTGCAACATCGCCGGCATCGACCTGGTGCGTGGCGGCGATGGTCGCTACCAAGTGCTTGAGGACAACCTGCGCAACCCCAGCGGCATCTCATATGTGGTGCAAAACCGCGCCGCCATGGCAAAGGCGTTCCCAGCCCTATTCGACGGTCACACTGTTGAACCCGTCGAGCATTACGGGCACATGTTGCGTGTCACCTTGGAGTCGATGGCACCCCCACAGTCCGCTCACTCCACTCCACACGTAGTCGTGCTCACGCCTGGGCGTTTCAACTCGGCATATTTCGAACACGTCTACTTAGCTCAAGCCATGGGCGTGGAGCTAGTCGAGGGCTCAGACCTAGTAGTCGACGATCAGGTCGTGTATGCCCGCACCATCGGAGGCCTCACACCAGTTGATGTGATCTATCGCCGCATCGACGACGACTTCCTAGACCCTGTGGCGTTTCGTCCGGACTCGTCGCTTGGCGTGCCCGGCCTGCTAAGCGCGCTGCGGGCAGGCAATGTGAGCGTGTGCAACGCCATCGGTAACGGCGTTGCTGACGACAAGGGCATCTACCCCTATGTCCCCGAACTAATCCGCTACTACCTAAACGAAGCCCCAATCATCGACAACGTGCCCACATACATGATGTGGGACGCCGAGCAGCGAACCGAAGTGATGGGTCGCCTCAATGAGCTAGTCGTCAAACCCGTTGCCGAATCAGGCGGTTATGGCGTGCTAATCGGGCCCTCCGCTACCGATGCAGAGCTTGCCGACGCTCGCCGGGCAATCGAGCAAGACCCACGGAATTGGATCGTTCAAGAAACCGTTCAGCTCTCGAGCCTGGCAGCACGAAGCGACGACCATTTCGAACCTAGACATCTTGATCTGCGTCCTTTCATCTTGACGGGTGAACAAACGCGAGTATTCCCTGGGGGTCTGACACGAGTCGCGATGCGACCAGGCTCGATGATCGTGAACTCGTCTCAAGGCGGCGGCTCGAAAGACACCTGGGTGCTTACACACACTGACGCAGTTGACGTTTCGTGATACTCGCACGACACGCCCAGGCCCTGTTTTGGGCAGGCCGCTACCTCGAGCGAGCCGAATCGACTGCGCGCTGCTTTGAGATCGAGTCCAACTCGATCATGTATCTCATGCCCGACGCCGCCAAAGACGAATGGCTGCGCATCGTGGCATCACTAGGGCTCAACGACGAATTTGCCGCCGTTGGCGGACTAGCCACTCGCCGAGACGTGGCGTCGTTTCTGCTGTCCGATCTAGAAAACCCCGGCTCGGTCGTGTCGTCGGTTACCTCGGTGCGAGAAAACCTGCGCATGGTGCGAGACCGCATCCCCATAGAGCTATGGGACGAAGCCAACTCGCTGCATTTGGCGTTGCGCAACGCCATGAACAGCCACTCCGAACCCCATGACGTGTTCTTGATGGTGCGCCGATCCTGTCAAGCCCTAAGCGGCGTGTTGAGCGAAGCCATGCGCCGAGACGAAGGGCATGCCTTCATCGTTTTAGGACGCATGCTCGAACGCTGCGTGTTCACAGTCGGGCTGCTCGGCTCGCATCTCGGAAACGTAAGCACAGCCGCCACCGACCCGACCCGTAACTGGCTCAACGCCGCCCGACTGCTGCGCCTGACCAGTTCCCTACAGGCGTTTCGCCGTGCTTATGGGCATCGTGGCGATCCGACGATTGTTGCCGAGTATTTGTTGTCGGCGCAGGTCACGCCACGTTCGGTGTTGTCGTCGTTGATGGTCGCCAAAGAGCGTTTAACGAAGCTCGTTGAGACCGCCCCCAGCCTCGACGCTCCTCGTCGACAACTGGGACTGCTGTGCGCTCGACTTGAGCTAAGCGACCGTCACGACCAGCTAAACAGCGACGCTGTTGGCCTGCTCGAAGGCCTGTCAACTGAGCTACAAGACCTCGCCGACGCGGTGCTTAACGCAATCGTTCCTCAAGACCCGACACCGGGCCTAAGCGCCCACTATGTCCGCCCAGGCACTCCAGGTGCACCAGCCTTCCCCACAGGGACTAGTTCTCAGGAAGCTGTTCAGCAGTGAAGCTTGAAATCCATCACAAAATGGCGTTCGCATATACCAAACCGGTTCACGAGTCCCTAAACGAAATCCGCATCCGCCCTCGTGACGGCGTCCTGCAAAAAGTCCTCGGCTATGAACTGCAGGTTGACCCGCCGGTCCGGACGCACTCCGCAGTCGACTACTGGGGCACCACCGTGGAACAACTCGGCGTAATGGATGCCCATCAAGGCATGGAAATCACCGCTAATGCAATGGTCGAAACAACGCCTCGAACTCCCGACTTCAGCCTCGCCTCACCTGCCACGCTCCAACCACTGGATTTTCGTTCCGTGCATGCGGAGTTCTTGAGACCGTCAGCCCATGTCCACTGGCAAGCCGGCGACGAAATAGCCCCGCTCGGCACCGCCGCAGTAGACGGCTGCGCCACGGTAGGGGAGATGGTTGCTGCCATCGACCGCAGCGTCCAAGACACGCTCACCTACGAGTCTGGCACCACACAGGTAGGCACCTCGCTCAAAGAGCTATTGGAAATCAAATCCGGCGTGTGTCAGGACTTTGCGCACCTCGCCATCGGAATGCTGCGAAGCGTCGGCATTCCCGCTCGATACGTGTCGGGGTACCTGTTTGAGACCAGCGGGCAAATGTCGCAAGGGTCAAAAGAGTCGGAACCAAAAGAATCAGCAGAATCAGAAATAGCCGCAGAATCAGAAATAGCCAACGTGCAAACGCACGCCTGGATAGAGGTATACGACCCCGAAACCGGCTGGCAACACCTCGACCCCACCAACAAGGGTCATGTCGGCCCTGACCATGTTGTCATCGGTCATGGTCGTGACTACGGCGACGTGCCGCCTGTCCGCGGGGTTTATATGGGCGCTGCCACCGTCGACGTCGACACCGGCGTCACCATCACCAACCACACATGAAACAGCTCATCACTAATGCAGTGATTGTTAACGGGGATGGGGTTAGTGAGCCGTTTGCTGGTGATGTATTGATTGTCGACGATGTCATCAGCCGGTTGGGTTCTGTTTCTAAATCTGATGCGGAGGGAGTTGATAGGAGGATTGATGCGGGGGGGAGGGTGATTGCGCCGAGCTTCGTCGACACTCACAACCATGGTGCCCTCGGTGGCACCAAAATCGGCGATCATGGCATCCCCCGCACATGCGAACTCGCCATCCGAGGCGGCGTCACCAAACGCATTTGCGGCGTCGACGGTCTTTCGCCAATCCCAGTTCATCCACAAGACAGAGACGCCTACGCCGAAGTTCTCGCCCCTCTAGACGGACGCATTCCGCTCGACGCCAACTGGCTATCAAATCGAGAAAACAAACCCAGAGCACCCGCTGATGCACAAGCAAGCAACCCCAGCGCCGATGGTGCCGAGACCATGGAATGGCCCTGGAGCACCACTGCTGAGTTTCTCAAATGGCACAAGGGGCGCTCCATCACCGACATGGGTTTGCACCTTGGCCACAGCTCTGTGCGACGCATGGTTATGGGCAACCTCAACCAAACCGCCAACAACGCCCAGCTGCGAGAAATGGCAGCCGTCGTGCGAGCCGAAGCACCGTTCACGCTGGGACTGTCAACCGGTCTCGTTTACAACCCCGCCGTCTACTCCGACAAGCGTGAGATCACCACCCTCATACGAGCGTTCAACACGGTCAAACCGGCGGCGCTGTACCCGCATCTGCGTTCCGAAAGTTACGAAATCCTAGAGTCGCTTGACGAGGTCATCACCGCAGCTGTCGACGGCGGTGGCACCTACTGCAACGAGCACACCAAAATCGCCGGTGAACACAACTGGGACAAGTTCAACGATGTCGAAACCATGCTCGACGACGCCATCGACAACGCATCCGCTATTGAAAACATGTATCCCTGGCCTGCGGGCAGCACCACCGGCGACGTCATCTTTCCACCCGAAATCCGAGCCGGCACCCGCGAACAATTTCTGGCACGCCTTGCCACGCCTTCGATTCGTAACGCGATCTACCGCAGAATGCGCCATGACACCAAAAACTGGGACAACTTCGTTGCTTTCTGCAGCGGGCTCGAAGGCATTCAAATATCAGGCGTCGGCAATAATGATCAGGAAAACTTTGTAGGCAAACGCCTAGCAGATGTGGCACGAGCCGCCGGCCACGACGACCTGAATTCTCAAGCAGCCTTCGAAGCCGTGTTCGACTTCTTCATCGCCAACAAAGGCGACGTCAACATCATCTCCCATTACGGCAACGACGTCATCGTCGAACGCTTCTTCCGGCGACCCACGATGTCGGTTTGCACCGACGGCCTAGTGCCCGGCAAAGGACAAAAACCCCATCCACGCTCACTTGGTGCGTTCCCCAAGGCGCTGCGTCTCGCCCGCCAGCTTGAAATTCCGCTCAAAGAAATCGTCTACCGCTTATCGGTGATGCCAGCAGTCTTTATGGGACTGCCCAGCCCCGCTCTACAAGTCGGCGCAGATGCATCGTTGGTGATGTTCGACTTCGACACCGTCCGTGAACTAAACGATTTCGACAACCC
The DNA here is from genome assembly GCA_012271125.1 of Actinomycetota bacterium. Lineage (GTDB taxonomy): Bacteria > Actinomycetota > Acidimicrobiia > Acidimicrobiales > Aldehydirespiratoraceae > JAAXHB01. Next base: position 7,482 of record JAAXHB010000155.1, read on the forward strand.
CCTCATTCCCCCAACTGGCATAGACGGAGTCTGGGTCCACGGCGACCTCATCAACGACCACGGCACCATCAAGATTCCAAGCGAGTTCAACGGACGACACCTCCTCACCCCCGTTACGGGTCCAAAGTAAAGAGTGCGTGAGTGGGCTGGCAGGCGTGAGTGGGATGGCAGGCGTGAGTGGGCTGGCGGGCTTGAATGCGCGCAACCGCGTTTAGCGTGAGCACATTTAAGCCCGATAAAGGCCACGAACGCTGTTTCGGAACTGAAACTTGACAAAATAAGCACATGAAAGTTCCGTTGACAATCCGCGACCACTTGGACAGAGCCTTAACGGCATATCCAGACAGGGTGGCTTACGTAGACGAGCCAGACCAAGCAGCTCCGAGTCTCGGCGAGGTCACATTCACCGAGATGGGCCGCACGGTCGATGCAATGGGTGCCGGCCTTGACGCTCTTGGCGTGCCCATGGGCGCACGAGTAGCGATGGTGTCACATAACGCCGCCAGGTTGCTCAACTGCTTCTGGGGCGTCAGCGGCAACGGCAGGATTTTCGTGCCGGTCAACTTCAGGCTCAGCACCGACGAGGTTGCTTACATCGTTGACCATTGCGGTGCCGACGTTTTGCTTGTCGATCCAGAGCTAGCACCAGCGTTGGAGACAGTCACCGCCAAGCACAAGTTCGTCATGGGCAACGAATCCGACGATGCTCTCCACAACTACAACGCCGAACCCGCCCCTTGGACACCAGATGAGGACACCACCGCCGTCATCAACTACACCTCGGGCACGACGGCTCGTCCCAAAGGCGTTCAACAAACCCATCGCAGCCTCTGGATCAACGCAGCGGTGTTCGGCTGGCAAACCGGCGTCAGCGACCGTGACTCCTATTTGCATACCCTGCCGATGTTTCACTGCAACGG
>JAAXHB010000156.1 GCA_012271125.1 Actinomycetota bacterium
TTGGAGACCGGTGCTCTACCAATTGAGCCACGCCCCTTCGGCAGTCGTGTAAGGCTACCTTTGCTAATACGCGATTAGCTAACGAACCTTGCCAACAAACATCGCCAACAAGCATTGCCTGCTCATTGCCTGCGGCAGGGTTCGTTGGTGGTAGCGACGGACAGATTCGAACTGTCGACCTCTCGATTATGAGTCGAGCGCTCTCACCTACTGAGCTACGTCGCCAAGCTGGAGCCGAAACCCCGAGCAGCGGAGCTCCCTGTCAGAATCGAACTGACGACCTTCTCCTTACCATGGAGATGCTCTACCGGCTGAGCTAAGGGAGCGTCCCAGCAATGCTGAAGCCGTCATGCTAGCGGTCGCCTTGCTCTAGTTACCTCTGCCTCTGCCCTCGCTGTTCGGTTCGCTCCCGCTGTTCTTTAGACCGGTTAGCTCTAGGCGTAGTGCCTTGAGGCTGCGTTCTTTGATGATGCCTTGCCACACGCCTATGCAGTAGGCAATGTCGTCTGCCACTCCCCTGCCCACGTCCCTGAGACGATGGCGATGCTCGATGAGGTGTGGTGTCAACAAGGCGAGCAGCCATTTTGGCCGCCGTAGCAGGGGCAGTGTGAATGGCAACCATGTTCGTGTAGTGGCTTTCGCTAGGTGTATGCCGGTGTTGAGCTGGGATTTGACGGCGACTTGTGCAGCGTCGCTTATGGGGACGACACCATCGGACGCTTTGCGTATGCGCTCTAAGTTGCGTATTAGATCGACAACGCCAAGCAGCACCGCAAGACGTTTGCAGCCAAGTGCTGCTAATCCCCAAGCTGTGACGGTCAAGGTTGGGCCGCGAAATGCCGTAATCGTATGGCGTTTGGCTAAAGGGGCTGCTGCGGTTCCATAAGAACGGTGCTGATTGAATCGGCTTGTCCAGTTTGGGCGAGGGCGGTGTGTTGCGTGCTGGGATGGGTCATAGCGGACTTGATGGCCGGCGTTGACTATGCGCAGTACAAAGTCAACGTCTTCTCCGTATCGCAGCGACTCATCAAAGCCGTTGATTTGTTGTGCAGCGTCAGTTCTCGCGAGCAATACCGCAGCTGGAACATGGGTTACCCGCTTGCCGTGTCCAACCAGCGAAGGTTCGGCACCCATATCCAACGGTGATGTGTTGTTTTCTTGGACTCGCGGAGCGACAGCGGCGACTGCTGGATCGGCGAAATGTGCGCTGAGCGACAGGAGCGTTTCTTTGGTGATGGTGGCGTCGGAGTCGACGAACGCAACTAACGGCGTCTTGACTTCGGCAAGACCCGTGTTCCGCGCCGCCGCCGGCCCACCATTTACTTCTCTCGTTACTAATTTGTGTGGTTTCGCTACTTCTATATGTGTGGTAGAGGCATCATCTACTACCACCACTTTTAGGGAGAGGTCTAGAAGATTTTTGAGTCCATCAAGGTCGTCATATACAGGAACAATGATGGTGAGGTCGGAGGGGGTGAAAGGGGTTTCGGTCGGGACTGGATGAAGGAGAGAGGCGTTTATGAGTCGGCGAGCGAGCGGAGCGTCGTCGTTATTGACAGGTTCGCCATCAAGCCAGCGTTCAAGTGCTGCTGTGCCTGTTGTCGTAAGTTTGATTATTCGCTGCGGGAATCCGCCAAGCAAAACGCAGCCCTCAGGCACCGCAGTAGAAGCCGTCGGATTAAGGGGTTGGGGTTGAATGCACGCAGCAGTACGCGCGAGCACATTTAACCCCCGCCCACCCGCGCCAGGCGGTGCCGGCGCAAAAATTTTAAGAGAGGCGTCTGCGGCGACTCGAAGTCCAGCCGGAAATGTCACCGGTTAGTTGACGGCTTTTTCGAAACCCTCCCAGTAAGGGGCTCGCAGCTTGAACTTTTGGAGTTTGCCGGTGGCGGTGCGGGCGAGCTCGGAGCGAATCTCCACCGAGGTCGGGCACTTGTAATGCGCCATTTGCGAGCGGCAGTGCTCGATCAGCTCGTCCTCGGTGGCTGTGGAACCCTCGGCGATGACCACGAGCGCCTTGACGGTCTCGCCCCACTTCTCATGGGGCACACCGATGACCGCCACCTCGGCCACAGCGGGATGAGCGAAAAGGGTGTCTTCAACCTCAATAGATGACACGTTCTCGCCGCCGGAGATGATCACATCCTTTTTGCGGTCGGTGATCATGTAGTAGCCGTCGTC
>JAAXHB010000157.1 GCA_012271125.1 Actinomycetota bacterium
AAGGATGGGTGGTGAGGCAAGTCCTGTCGTGGACGTTGTCGTCGTTGTCGTCATTGTCGTCGGCGGTATCTCGTTCATGTGTTGAGCCCTGCTCCCATATAGAACGCCTGAACCTCAGGGTTTGCCTGAACCTCGGTAGGCGTGCCCTCGGCTATGACCTCGCCAAAGTTCAGCACCGTCACCCGCTCACATGTTGACATCACAAAGCGCAGGTCGTGCTCGACAACTAGCACTGCGATGCCGTCGTCGGCGATTTCACTAATCAGTGCAGCCATGGCAGCGGTTTCCTCGTTGTTGAGCCCCGAGGAGCACTCATCTAGCAGCAAGATTTTCGGCTTGATGGCGAGTGCTCGTGCTAGCTCGAGGCGGCGCATCGACCCAGTTGGCAGCCCAGCGGCGTGCTCTTCTGCCAGAGCGCCGATGCCGAGGCGAGCGAGCAAAAAGTGCGCCTCATCGGTTGAGCTCAGCGTGGAGCGTTGTGAGCAGGCTTCGATAGCAACACGCACATTGTCAAGCGCTGACAGGTTCTCAAAAGTCTCAAGCTGCTCGAAAGTTCTACCGATGCCGGCACGGGCACGTTGAGGGACGCTGTGGCTGGTGACGTCGTTGCCGTTGAGCAGGACCTGGCCTTTGTTTGGTTTGATCACGCCGGCGATTACATCAAACAGGGTGGTCTTGCCTGAGCCGTTGGGTCCAATTAGCCCAACGATTTGTCCTTGGCCGACCTTGAGGTTGACCTTGTGTAAGGCGTTCAGCGGCCCGAACTGAACGGTGACGTCTCGAACTTCAAGCATTGACTACGCCTGAGTTTTCGTTGACGACGTCGGCGGTGTCGTCGTTGTTGGCGTAGCAGTCGATGTCGCCGGCGGCGCGGCAGCAGATGTCGTCGTTGAAATAGGCAGTGAGGGCTCTGACAGCCCTATGTCAGCAGCGGCGCTGTCTGGGTCGGTGCTTGTGCCAAAGGAATTGTGATAGCCACCCGCCGGCGTCGCCGCTCCAACCACTCCGAGGGCATGGTCGATTTCGACAACGGCTGCTGCGGTAAAGGGTTCGTTCAGCCCAAGCGGGCCAGGGTCGAAAACCCGATGTGCGTCGATGTTCGCCTGAAAGTTGGCCCGAGCATCGGGTCGCCAAGGCAAAAAGCGGGCAAGGCGTCCGCCGACACGTGTGCCCATGCCGTTGGGGTTGGTGATCAGAATCATCACAAAAATACCGGGTGCCAGGATGCTGAGCGATGACAGGACTGGGATTTCGAAGGTTTCTTGGGTGACTATAAATAGCGTCGTTTGAAACGATCCAAGCAGCGCCGCCACCGGCAGCGACACGCCTCCCCAGACCAGGATCAATATGAGCGGTATGCCTGCGAACAGGCCGAAGTTTTCTGAGACCACGATGGTTTGTTGAACGCCGAGCAGTGCTCCGCCGAGTCCGGCAATTGCTGCTGACAAGCCGAATGCGAGCAGCTTTACCTTGGTTACGTTGATGCCTGCGGCGGCTGCGGCTGCTTGGCTGTCTCGAATCGCCGCAAGTCGTCGTCCGATTTTGCTGCGTCGAAGTGTCGCAACCCCGACCATTGCAGCGCAAAACAAGATCGTCAACGCCACAAAAAAGGCTTGTCCGTTGCGTTCTAATGTCAGGTCAAAGAACCTGAAAGGCACAAATTGTGTGCCTTCGCTTGGTGGCGCGATCAGCGACGATTGGGTGAAGACAAGCAGTTCGAAGATGCGGGCGAGCGCCATAGAGCTGAGTGCTAGGTAGAGGCCGCTGAGCTTCATCGTTGGGATGGCGAGTGCTGCTCCGCATATGCCGGCGATGGCTGCGCAGACGAGCAGTCCGCCGACGAAGCCGTTGCTGCCGGATAGGTGGATGTAGGCGACTGCACCAATGCCGGCAAAGGTCATAGGGGCGAACCAGACTTGGCCTGCCCAGCCTGTGAGCGGCACAAGCGACAACAAGATGATGGCGGAGACCATTGTGGTGATGCCGTTTTCGAATCCGGCGGGTGACCATAGGTCAAGACCGGGGAACCAGCCGTTTGACCAGATGAGAGCGATAGCAAGTATTACTGTGGCGCCGAGGGTGGCGTCTCGGGTGGTGGTGAGGCGTAGCGGTGGGCGCAGGTGCGTTGGGGTGTGGACTTTGTGGTGGATGCCGACTTCGGGCAGCAGTATCAGCAGCCCGAACAAGACGATGGCGGGCAGTGCTTTGGGTGCGTTGGTGAAGCCGTCAGAAAACGACAGGAACTGGGACATGAATTGTTGGCCGAGTCCGATGAGCACTGCGCCGGCGACAGTCCAGGGGATGCTGCGCAGGCGTCCAACGGCTGCTGCTGCGACGGCGTCGATGACTAAGAAGCTCAACACGATCACATGCAGGTTGGTTTGGGCGGCGATGAGGATGCCGGCGAGTGCGGCGAGCGATGAGCCAAGTGCCCAGGCGATGCGTTCGAGCGCGGCGGGGTTTGCGCCGTTTAGGGCGACGAGGGCGGGGGAGTCGACGACGGCTCGCATGGCGACTCCGTGTCGGCTTTTGTATAGGAGCAGGCGCAGGCCGATTGCGATAACTACGGCGACGCAGATGGTGAGCAGGCGTTGCCATGTGACGAACACGCCGAGCATTGGTATGTCGAAGCCACCGTTGCCCACGGCAGGGGTAAGGAAGCGTGGCTGGTCGGGTTTCCATTGGGTGTCGGCGAATCCGATGATGGCGATCATGAGGCCGAGGGTGACCATTAGTTGCACGATTAGGCGGACGTTTTTGAGGCGTTGGAACAGGATTTGGTCGAGGAGGACCCCGCCGATGGGGGCGAGCACCAATATGACTAGGGCTGCGGCTAGTCCTGCGGGCATGCCTCGTTCTCGTAGTTCCCAGTAGGCAAAGGCCCAGTACATGCCGATTGCGCCGTGGGCGAAGTTGAAGACACCTGTGGTGGAGTAGGTGAGCACGAGTCCGCTAGCGGATACGGCGTAGATGGCACCTGTGGCGAGTCCGCCAACGATGACTGAGCCGACGGTGACTCGTGACACCGGCACACCTGCCCATGTCCAAGCGCAGACGCCGATGGCTGCGACAGCAAGGATGGCGATGACGATTGCTCGGTGACGGTTTGCTCTTAGGAGGTTGCCTACATCGGCACGTCGTTTCGTGATGGTTTGCTGTGGCATTGGGTTACAAGTTTGCCCTAGTCAGATGGTGTGCTGTGGCGTTTAGGGGTTGTCAGTCTGGGATGGTTTGGGATGCCTTTGGTAGGGCGGTTGTAGAGTTAGCACCACTTCGCACCGGTGCCCGAGCGGACCAAGGGAACGGCCTGCAAAGCCGTAAAGTCACGGGTTCAAATCCCGTCCGGTGCTCCACGCGTCTAGCCATTAGCCTGAAAGCTCCCCGGGGCCGTTAGCTCAGCCTGGTTAGAGCGCCTGCTCGACACGCAGGAGGTCAGAGGTTCAAATCCTCTACGGCCCACCCCGCTACTGCCTAGATATTTACCTTGTGCCAGCTACTTTTCCTGCCGCAGCTTTTGATATTCAACTTGCTTGACCCTCCACCTAACCCCTAAGTAGGCGCTTATGTTCATTGTTTGGCGGATCATTGCGGTTATTGCGAGCATCACGTTTTTCACTGGTGGTTGTGACATTCTTAGCAGCCAGAACTGCGACTATGTCGACCTAGGGGGCGGACGACGGGTCACCTACACCTGTTATCCCTACGAGGCAGAGGGAACCATGTCTGCCGGTGGAGCTGCTGCGTTGTTGATTCTTGGCGGCTTCGGGTTGTTGATACTTGGATTTTGGTCTGTCATCTGGGCTGGCATCCGCAATTGGAACGCAGATCGCAAAGGCTCAAATTCCTGGAACAACGACTACGGCAGTTATTCCGGTAGTACCTATAAAAGCCCCTATTCCAGCTCGTCCTCGTCTACGAGTTCATCAAGCAACTACCGAGGCTCGTATAGCTCGTATTCATCAAGCGCTGGACCAGATATGTCAAAGCCAGATATGTCAAAGAACGTGCCATTGTCTATTGCGGCGGTGCTGAAAAAGGTTGCGTTGAAGGAAGGTGTTGGGACTGCGGGTTGGAATCATGCGGTTGAGTTGATGGTGATGCTCGGTAACGGGTTGATTTCTGAATATGACGCGAATCTGATGTTGAGCCGTTCTAGTTATGAAGACGCCGACCTTTACGGTCTGCCTGATGATCTCAAATGGGTGCTGGTTAGAGCCACGATTGGTATTGCGATCTCTGATTATGAGTTCACCGACGCTGAACGTGACGCAATTATTGAAGTGATTCAAGACCTTTGGCGGATATCTGAAGCCGAAGCCACCGTGCGGTTTTTCAGCATTATGTCTGTGCTGACAGATGAGACTGATCCGAAGAAGGCCGAGGCACTAGAGACGTTGGGCTTAGGTCACGATGCGTCTACGACCGAAATCCGTGCTGCTTATCTCCGGCTAGTTCGCGAGAACCATCCCGATGCTGTCCCTCCTGATCAACGTGCTGCCGCCACCACCCGCACCGCCGAAATCAACGCCGCCTACGACTACTTGATGGGCCAATCCCCCTAATGGCTCTCCCACCCATCAACCCGATTGATTCAGGTCACCTCCCCAGAGGCTGGCCCGTAGACCACCTGGGACATCACTTAATTGATTGCCCTAGATGTGCAAGTTCTGACAGGCGGATACGACAAATAGGTGAACGGTTCGCGGTCATTAGCGGCCGATCATGGTTTGGCTCCGTGTCTCCATGGAATCGGAATTATCTTCGTAAGCACTCGAAAACTTACGACAAGCTTGGTCGTCGGGGTGAAATTGAAATGTGCCGAACATGCTTGACTCCATATCTTGTGGATGAATTCGGCATTGTGACATCTTGGAAGGCCGAGATGGGGATGCTTGATCTCTTGACATCAGGTAGCAGTTTGAATGCAGCAAAACGTTGGGCAATTTTGCCAGTTGGACCAAACCGTCCTAGGCAAGAGCGTTTCTCCGCAAGTTCTCGATCAAGCAAAAGCTCAGGTTCAAGAGCATCAGGGCCACGAATGGGCTCGCCGGGACCATCGCGTCGTCCGGGCACGTCATCGAAAACATCTTCACGTCCTAGAGACCCTGCAGATAATCGTTCATACCAGGAGCGTCGTGCTGCTGATTTTGGAAACCGCAACGCGTCTACAAAAGCAGGTAACACTTCAAGCCAAGGGTCAGGTGCTAAAAAGGCTTCTCAGGCGAGCAGTGCGGACGATTCCTCACCAAAAACCTCAAACAAAACTCGGTCAATTGCGGCTGTTTTGCGATATGTGGCCATAGTGGAGGACATGGGCAGTCTTGGATGGGATAAAGCTAAGCGGCTGCTAGCAGAGGTCTGCGATGACGTGGTTTCCAACGCCGATGCTGAGAAACTTTTGCGCCAGGCGCGCAAGTCAGATATTGACAAAAGTGCGATACCTGATGAAGATAGGCAGTTCTTGCTCAGAGCGTCAATGGAAATTGCTCTAGCTGATGGCATGCTCACTGAAGAAGAGGGTGATGCGGTTGTGGGTGTGATCCAAGACCTACTCAACTGCAGTAAACCTGAAGCTGAGAATGAATATCGAACCCTGCGCGCAATTTTGGCCCCCGGATACGATCCGAAGAGAGCATCTGCCTTCAAACGACTTGGCTTGATGGATGCCCCAACAACTGCTGAGATCAAGGCTGCATATTTGAAAAAAGTCAAAGAACATCACCCAGACAGAGTGCCGAAAGCTCACAGGGACAGTGCTACGGCAAAGATGGCTGAAATCAATAGTGCCTATGACTACCTAATGGGAGTATCAAAATAATGGGGCTACCGAAGATAAACCCGATAGACACAGGACACCTGCCACGTGGCACGCCAATGGATTATCTGGGCTCTAGATCAATCTTTTGTCCACGTTGTGGCTGGAAGGATCGGCCTGATACTCAGCAAGCGGAGGTCTTTAGGGTCATTGTTGGCAGGTGGTTCGGTGTGACTGCACATTTGGCCGTTCGTCCGTTCCTTAAGAGAGCCAAGACAGCTGGCAAGGTCGGTAAGCGGGGTGAGCTTGAGCAGTGCAAAACTTGTCGCACCGTTTACCTGGACGAGAAGGATGGCTTTGCTGAGGAATGGGCCAAGCTGGGTTACTTGGTCGGTTTTCTGACTCTTGGGATGGATGGCCCTGGACGACTTGCCTTGGTAACACCTGCTGATGCTGAGTCAGAAGATGATGACTAGACCACTCATATTTTGTACAACATTCCTATCGTGTAGTGCAGTGTGCTCACCATGCTGCATGTCTAAAAGTGAGGTAGCTAGTGTCCATTAGCAAGTCAAATATTTGGGGAATATCTAAGGTCATCGCAGCTTTTTGGGGGCTGGGTTTATTCTTTAATGGCTGTACTGTCTCAGCAGCTAATGCTGAATTATGCGCTTATGTCCAACTCAACAGCTTTGGTGCCACAAGCGAGTGCTCTTGGAACGAAATAGAAGGCGGTGGACTAGGGCGTGGCGGTGCTTTGGGGCTTTTGTTCTTTTTTGCGATGGTGTTACTTGGGTTTGCAGCCTTTCCATTGATGAGGTGAGCATGGGATGAGATACGAGATCGAATCGGCTAGGTGATTAGTTGGATTGAACTCGTTTAGGGTGGGGTTGTGAAGGACGCATTCTCAAGGTGGGTTGTGGCTGGAGTGGCGGTGATTTCGGCACTCATCGGAGCTGGGTGCACTAGCAGTAGCGAGAGGGTGTCCCGACCTGCAACACCCGATGTCACCGTAGAGCGGTATGTCACTACTACGTCTGTTCGGTCAACGCCTGACAGTAACCAAGTGCAGCTTTCAAGAGATATGCGTGAGTGTGCCGCAGTTATGGCAGACAGCGGTGTGCTCGCTGGCATATCTGCAGAAGAAGTAGAAGAGAGATTTCTTGAAGCTGAAGCGTTTCCTGAGCTGTATCCAGAGGGATATTTACAGTTACTTGAGGACACTTGTGATTACACCCGTGACATCATCGAGTGGTTATGCGATATGTGGGTATCTAGCGATTTGTCAAAAGAAGAAATGCTCTTTGAACTCTCATATGAGATGGATCCAGAATTAGCGAGACGTGCTTTGGAAATATGGTGTCCAGAGTGGTGACACAGGAGTTGGTTAGAGGGTAATCTCAAGGGGATGGGGAAGATATGGGGGTTGTCGAGCCTGGTGGCGGGTTTTTGGGGATTTGGGCTTCTCGTTAACTACTACGGCGTTGGTATGTCAGAATATTTTGAGTTGCATGACACCTGTGATTCAGTAGCACTCACAGACTTTGGTTTCACCCATCAGTGCGCTTCTGAATATCCGCCCGGACTGGAAATAGCAGAGGCGAGGAGTTTGTTGCTCAGGGCTGGGGTGATATTAATCATCTACGCGGTAGTAACGGTTGGGGGTTTGGCAACTCTGTGGTGGAGGGAAAACATGGCTCCTGCTAGTGACGTTGGGCGACCCCTGTCGCCGAGTTGGGATGACGATCTGCTCTAAATCAGCAATGCCGGACAGCGTGGCTGGTAGGGGTGGGTAGTTTTGGGGGGTGACGAATGGGTCAGCAGGTGACGAGCTAGCGCGGTTTCGCTCGAGCATCGACAACATCGATGCTGCCATCATTCACATGCTCGCTGAACGATTCAAGATCACTGAACGCATTGGTGAGTTCAAAGCCCGCGAAGGACTAGCACCGGCTGATCCGCAACGTGAAAGTGAACAGATTGCGCGGTTGCGGACGTTGGCAGCTGAAGCTGGTCTCAATCCGACATTTACCGAAAAGTTTCTTCGCTTTGTAATGGATGAAGTCATACGCCATCACAGCGCCGCCCAAGATTCAAGTAACGACAACTCCTAAACACCTCACCTTTTTCTTATCTCCTCATTCATCAACACTCGTTCAATGTTTGGGTTAACTCGCAACAGCCGGTTGGTCAGTGGCTGGGGTGGCGATGCTAGTGGGAGTGTCAGATGAGCAATGTGGCGTTGGGGACCAACGAGTTTGGGAACCCAGACCTAGAAACGCTTGAGCCGGGCGAGACCAGCGCAACAAAGACAAGCACAGCAGGACGCAAGTACTACAGCCTGGCTCATGACGCTGACGAAGTGCTCGCGGCAGAACTGTCGTCGCTTTTGCATGAGCGGTTTGTGACGTTTCACACAGAGTTCATAGAGATCACCCAACGCGCGCAGCAACGTTTCCTGGACAGAGATTGGCAAGGACACCAATCCGACGCAAGCGAACGACTCAAAGTTCACACCAGAGAAGTCAACGAAACCGTCGACATATGTCAAGACCGGCTGCCCGCGGCGGGAACCGATGGAGCTAAAGGCAAACAAGCACGCAGCACCTGGCTAGAAGTGCAACAGGGCTACGTTGCCAAAGTCTCCGATCGCAACGACATGGAGCTCGCCGAAACCTTCTACAACTCCGTCACCCGACGAGTATTTGACATTGTGGGACTTGACCGGGAGCTGGAGTTCTTGTGGCTAGGCCCGACAGCGTTACCGAGCGGCGACGCAGCAGCCGATGAATTCGAGACTTTCGACGCCACCGGCAACACCGCTGACGCGATCAAAGCCATGCTGCAAAGCTGCAGTCTCGGAGAGCACTTTGCTGACATAGACAGAGACGCACGCCTTGTAGCCGAACGCATTGACAAACACATCACAGAAACCTGGCTTGGCCTACACGCAATTGACGTACTAAAGCCGCTGTTTTTTCGCAACCGAGGCGCATACCTAGTCGGACGGCTGCGTTGGATCAACCGCATAGCACCATGCATCTTGCCGATAGTGCACGACGACCGCGGCGTGCACGTCGACGCCGTTTTAATGTCGGAAGGCTCCACGAGTCGGCTATTTAGTTACGCCCGTTCGTACATGCATGTGCTGTGTGAACGTCCGGCGGCGATGGTGTCGTTTCTCAAATCGATGCTGCCGGTCAAACCACTTGCTGAGCTTTACACCACGCTGGGTTATTCCCAGCATGGCAAAACCAACCTGTTTCGTGCCCTGTATCGCCACATGGAACACTCCAACAACCGATTTGAACGCACCCGTGGAGCGGTGGGGATGGTCATGTCGGTGTTTGCGTTGCCGTCATTCAACGTCGTGTTCAAGGTCATCAAGGACCGCTTCCCG
>JAAXHB010000158.1 GCA_012271125.1 Actinomycetota bacterium
CTCCTCATAATTAGATATTATGAGCGAGACATTGGCTCGTGGGGTGCTGGAGTCGAGATCGTCTGTGGTGTAAGTAAAGGTGTCAGAAGTGACTGTGGTGGCAGCAGTTGCGGGCAGGGTGTAAGCGATGGCTTTGACGGTGATGGTGTCGTCTTCGCCGTCGTTGTCATCGTCGATGGGGTTGCCGTCGCCATCGGTGAGGACACGGTCGTAATCGACCACGGCGACTGTGCCATGGGTTGGGGCGATGTCGTCACCGGAGGTGGTGTTGACCACGGAAGGATTGTTGCATAAGGCACCGCAGGCGTCGTTATCTAAGACATCGAGAACCCAGGTGTGGGCGTCGGTGCCGACACGCTCGACTGCCATAGTGTCAGCGGTCAAGATGTTGGTGTTGGAGATGGTGACGGTGACGGTGGCGTCGCCGCCGTCTTTGGTAGTGGAGTAAGTGAAGGTTTCCGAAGCGGTGGCGACATCAGAAGTTGAGAGGCTGAAGGTGAGACGACAGACAGGCACTTCGGGGGTGTTGGCGTCGGAGTCGTGATCGCGGGTTGGGGGGTTGGCACCGCCGCAGGCGTCGACTTCGGCGGTGGTGCCGTCGTCGGCGTCGTGGTTCCAGGTGGCTTTGGCGACGGTGCCGTTAGTGGGTTGAGTGAAGGTGGGGTTGAGGCATTCGTCGCCGCAGGCGTCGTTGGCGAAAACATCGATGGTGCCTGAAGCGGTGTTGAGACCCATGCGGGTAACCGACAAGGAGTCGTTGGCGAGGGAGTCGGTGCCGTCGATGGTGATAGTGACAGTGCCGTGGGTGCCGCGGTCGCCGGTGGTGGAATAGGTGTAGGTGTCGGTGGTGAAACCGGAATAGTTGTTAGCGATGGAGTAGGTGACATTGCAGGCACGCACTTCGGCGGTCATGGCGTCGGAGTCGTGATCGTAAGTGGAGGAAGTGGCGCCGCAGTCGGGCACCTCGGCGGTGAGCGAATTGGAGTCGTGATCCCAGGTGGCGATGGTGGCGGTGCCGTGAGTGCCGGAGTCGACGATGGTTGGGTTCTCGCAGTTGTTGTAGCAGAGGCCGTTTGTCCATTCGTTGGCGAGGATGTTGAAAGTGTCAGTCTTGGCTTCGAGGCCGGAGCGGGTGATGGTTCGGGCGTCGCGACTGTTGGAGTCCGAGAGGTCATCGGCAGCGAAGAAGTTGAGCGTGACGGTGACCTTGTCTGGAGTGGAGCTGGTATTGGAGTTGGCTTCTGAGCGGGTGGTGTAGTACTGGAATGAGGTGGAAGTGTTAGAAGTGTTGGCACCGTCATCGAGGGTGTAGGTGATTGTCTTGTTGGCCTGGTCGATGGTGACGTTGTTGCCGATGGAGGGTTGGTCGGCGGAGTCGACAGCGATGCCGGCGCAGTCGTAGGCGCAGATGTTCGGGGCGGCGGAAATGTCGATCTGCCAGGAGGCGGCTTTGGTGCCGTAGCGGGTGACGGACTCGGTTTGGTTAGCGAGCAGGTCGTATTTGTCCATATTTATAGTGACCGTTGCTGGGGCTGAGGAGTCGTCGGTGGTGTAGGTGAAGGTGTCGGAATCAAACACGGCTTCGGTGGAAGAAACGGTGTAAGTGATGGTGTCGTTGGTTTGGTCGACAGTTGTGGTGCCGTGGGTGGGGGCGACATTGTTGCCTGAGGTGGATGTGGCGACGGTGATGGTGTCGCAGAAGCCGCCGCAGTCATCGTTGGAGTCGACGCCGTTAGTTGTTGCGGCGTCGCCAACAGGGATGATGATGTTGACAGAGTTGCGTCCGATGCGCTCGAGGCTTAGGGCGTTTGAGCCGGTGTGGCCGGTGAGTTCGTCGGTGCCGTTGACAGTGACGGTGACGGTGGTGCTTGAGTGGGTGGCGAGCGTTGAATAGTCGAAAGTGACAGAAGCGATGGCGGGGTCGGAATCGGCGATGGCGTATTTGATGGCGGTGCGTGCGGGAGTGTTGGAATCGCCGTCGTGGTCCCAGTCATAGACCGGGGTGGCGGTGCCGGTGGCGGGGGCTGAGGTGATGGTGATGCCAGAGCAGGCACGGGTGCCGGCGATGCAAGTGTCGTTGGAGAGGACATCTATATATGCCTCGGCGGCGTCGGTGCCGGTGCGGGCGAGGTCATCGGCGTCGGCTACGAGGGTGTCGCCGTCGGTGTGGTTGATGGCGAGAGAGAAGGTGGCGAAGAGTTGAGAATCGGAGGAGTCGACGAAGCCATCGGTTGTGTAGGTGAAAGAGTCAGAGTCGACCACCGCTGAGCCCGCGGCTTGTTCGTAGGTGTAGATGCCGGCTGACTTGTGGGTGAGTGTGCCGCCGGTGGGCTGAGAGACAATGCGCAAGTTATTGCAGCCGCGGCCGCACTTGGCGATGTCTGAGTTGAGAAGGTTTAGATCGACTGAAATAGCGCCTGTGCCGGAGCGGTTTAAGGTCAGTGATGGACTAGTGAGGGCGTCGTCGGCGTCGATGGTGACGTTGACTGTGCCGATGTTGGTTGATTCGTTATTGCCGATCTTGTCCCATTCGTTGGCGGTTGTGTAGGTGAAGGAGTCTGTTAGCAGACCGGGGTTGGTGTCGAGGGCAACCGTGTATGTGACCAAACAGGTGCCAGCGGTTTCGGCGGTGGTGCCGCAGTTGGGCACGTCAGGGGTGGCGGGGTCGGAGTCGTGATCGCGCATGG
>JAAXHB010000159.1 GCA_012271125.1 Actinomycetota bacterium
CAACAGCGGCGGCGTGGCGTCCATCCATGTCAAAATCGCCAACGCTGCTGCGCCTGCGCCCAAAACCGCGTAGGACTCCATCATCATGACCCGCCGGTCACGACGATCAGCAAACACCCCCGCAATCGGCACCACAAAAAATGTCGGCCCTAACAAAGCTGCGAACAAAACCCCAACCGCTGCTGGGTCATTGCCCGATACCTCATCAACAACACCTTGCAACGTCAAATGCGACGTCCAAAACCCCAGCTGTTGCAGAACAAAGCTCAGATAAACCCGCTGAAACGGACGATGCCGCAAAGCCCGAAAGCCACGCCCACCTTCGGTATGTATCCAACGCAGTACCAGCCCGGTCGGGCCGGTTGGAAACTCCTGCGCCCCTACAGCCTCTTCGTAACCCTCGCTGTCAACTTCTCCCGAACTGGGATGACCCTCCATAACAGCACCGCCACGCCCCTTAGCTCAACCGCTCCACGATCATCGCCATTCCCTGTCCTCCCCCAACACACATCGACTCCAAACCAATCGTGTTGTCAGCATCCTCCAAGCCGTTGAGCAGTGTGCACATAATCCGCGATCCGGTCATCCCAAACGGATGCCCTAGCGCTATAGAGCCACCGTTCGGGTTGAGCTTGTCATGATCAATGCCCAGCTCCTCTGCCGAAGGCAGCACCTGCGCAGCGAAAGCCTCGTTGATTTCAACATGGTCAACGTCGTCGATGGTCATGTTGGCACGATCCAACGCTTGACGGCACGCATCAATCGGACCCAACCCCATGATCTCAGGATGAAGCGCCGAAACACCAGTCGACACAATCCGAGCCAACGGTGTCGCACCCATCTGCTTTGCCTTCGCCTCAGACATCACTACCACCGCAGCCGCACCATCATTCAACGGGCAAGCATTGCCAGCCGTCACCGTTCCATCAGGACGAAACACCGGCTTGAGCTGCGACACCGCCTCAAGCGTCGTGCCTTCACGAATCCCGTCATCGTGACGCACCTCACCGCCGTCGACAAGTGGATAAGGCGTGATCTCACGCTCGAAAAACCCACGAGCACGTGCTGCCTCGGCACGATTCTGCGATAGCACCCCCCACTCATCTTGAGCTTCACGAGACACGCTCTTGTGCTGAGCAACATTCTCAGCGGTCTGACCCATCGCTATATAAATGTCCGGCAACCCCACCGGAGGCACCCAATCCGAAGCTCCCTCCTCGCTGCGTTGAATCGTGCGAGCTTCCGCTTCAGCGAACTGCTCATTGTGCGGCCCCGTGTCAGAAGCCCCATTGGAATAGCGCGACACCGTCTCCACACCACCGGCAACAAAACAATCACCCTCGCTGGCTTTGATCGCATGAGCCGCCATGCGAATCGTCTGCAACGACGACGAGCAGTAACGATTCACCGTCACCCCCGGCGCATCCACGCCCGCCAACAAAGACGCCACCCTCGCCACGTTGTAGCCCCCCTCGCCTCCAGGCTGGCCAATGCCCCAGATCACGTCCTCGATGTCGGTGCCGGCAAGCCCGTCGACTTTGCCCACCACATCTTTGATGATGAACGCCGACATGTCATCGGGCCGCGCGTCAACAAGTGACCCCTTCACCGCACGCCCAATCGGCGTGCGAGATGCGGCAACTATTACTGCTTCTGGTTTTTCTGACATAACTACTCCTTCGCTCTCAATGAGTTTGAGAGTTCAGCCTAGGCTCACCCTGTAACACAAGTCACAAATCAACCATGACCTACACAGAAGACCACCCTTGGCAGCTCCTCATAAACGGCGACTGGGTCGACCCTGCCACCGGCACCTACCCAATCATCAACCCCTACGACCTATCAACGGTCGGTCACGCCCCCGAAGCCAACATCACACAAGCCACCGACGCTGCTGCCGCCGCCACAGCAGCCCTACCCGCATGGCGTGACACACCTATCGAACAACGCTGCGCCTTACTAGATCGCCTCGCCGACATCGTTACCGAGCGAGCTCCAACATGGACAGACCTAGTTCAAGCCGAAACCGGCTCAACCACCAAAATCACTCAGCTCCAAGTCGGCGTCGCCTTCATCGACCGCTTCGCTTACTACGCCAACCCCGCCAACTTCGCTGAATACGCCAACCCCCAGCCCCTCAACCCCGTCGAACAAGCCGCTTCACCCCTTAGCGCAGCCGGTCACAACCACGCAACCGTCCACCACCATCCCGTCGGCGTGGTCGCCGCCATCACCCCCTACAACATGCCCCTCATAAACGTCGCCGGCAAAATCGCCCCAGCCCTAGCCGCCGGCAACACCGTCATCATCAAACCAGCCCCCCAAGACCCCCTCGCAGTGCTCCTACTCGGTGAAGCCATCACCGAAGCCGGCTTCCCGCCAGGCGTCGTCAACATCATCACCAGCTCAGGCGGCGAAGTCCCCGCCGCACTAGTCGCCTCCAAAGACGTGCAGGCGATCTCCTTCACCGGCTCCACCGAAATCGGCACACGCATCTACGCCAACGGTGCTGCCACCATGAAACGCATCCTCATGGAACTCGGCGGCAAAGGCGCACTCATCATGACCGCCGACGCCGACATCGACGCAGCCTGTCGAGCCATCGCCACCGTCTGGGGCTTCCACTCAGGCCAAATCTGCACCGCACCCACACGGGTCATCTGCCACCGCAGCCTCTATGACCAAACCATCGAAACCCTGCGAACCATCTCCACCTTCATGAAACTTGGCGACCCCAATAACGACGACACCATCGTCGGGCCCGTCATCTCACAAGCCCACCGAGACCACCTCGAAGCCTTCATCGGTAACGGCGTCGCCGACGGCGCATCTCTCATAGTCGGCAACAACACCCGCCCTGACATTGGTGGCTGCTTCGTTGAGCCCACCCTGCTCGCCGACGTCAGCCCGACGATGACCGTCACCCGTCAAGAAGCCTTCGGCCCGGTCATTGTCGCCATGCCTTACGACGACGACGACGAAGCCATCGCCCTCGCCAACGACTCCGACTACGGCCTCTACTCCTACGTCTACTCCGGCGACCCAAATGAATCAGATCCAAATGAATTAAATAATGCCCGAGCCACACGAATCGCCACACAACTCCAGTCAGGCAACGTCGCAATCAACACCATCATCCCACACCCATACGCCCCCTTCGGCGGTTGGAAAATGTCAGGCATCGGACGCGACCGCGGCAAATGGGGCATCGCCGCCTACTCCGAAATCCAAGCCATCAACTACCTCACCCCTTCCGACTAACAAGCCTCAACCACCTACCACACCCGCTTATCAAATAACATTTTTGTGACTTCACGTCCCAAAAATTTGCGAAAAATTTCCTGTGCGCGGTTGGAGATTTTGCGGGTACCGTTCTGAATCTGTTCGGGCGGTTCCGCAGCAGGTGACACTGCGTAGCCATCTCTGAGCATCGGTTCAAACCCCTGCCAGGAGGTGCAGTTGTTGCCATGACATATGACTACGAGCTTCCGGTCCGCCCCCCTCAAAAGGGCACGACCGATTGGATGGTTCATTCAGAATGCTGCGGTGCCGGCGAGTTTTACTTCGCCCCCTTCGCCGAGCGCCCCGAGGCTCGTGAGCGCCGCGAAGCTCGTGCCCGGGCGATCTGCTCCGAGTGCGGCGTCATGTTGGAGTGCCGTGAATACGCCCGAGCGAATCGCGAGCTGGGGTTTTGGGGGGGCGAGTCGGAATCCGAGCGTGCCTCCGCCGGCTACGCACCCACCACTCCCATCGTCGGCCGCAAAAAAGCCTCCTAACCCTGTCCGAGAGGCGGCCTTTATCGGCCTTGAATGTGCTCA
>JAAXHB010000160.1 GCA_012271125.1 Actinomycetota bacterium
GGCCAACGTTGTCAAGAACTTGTGACCCTCACCTGTGACCGCCAACAAGCCCCTTGCGCTCATCTCGGTCTATGACAAGACCGGCATCGCCGACTTCGCCAAAGGCCTCATCGAGCTGGGCTGGGAAATTCTTGCCAGCGCCGGAACAGCCAAAGCCCTAACCGACGCCGGTGTTGACGTCATCGACGTTGCCGACTACACCGGCACGCAACCGATCCTCGGTCATCGTGTCGTCACCTTGCATCCGAAAATCCACGGCGGCATTCTCGCCAACCCAGCCGATGCAACCCACGCAGCTGATCTAGAAACCCAAAACATCCGCCTCATCGATCTAGTCGTCGTCAACCTTTACCCGTTTCTTCAAGACCCCAGCGAGGAGACAATCGACATCGGCGGCGTGACGCTGCTGCGAGCCGCCGCCAAAAACAACTCCCGTGTCGGCGTCGTCGCAAGCCCTGCCGACTACGAGCCCGTCCTCGCCGAACTCAAGGCCGGCACGCTAAGCCACGAAACCCGCCAGCGCCTCGCTCGAAAAGCATTCGCAACCGCGTCCATTCACGACGCCACCATTATCAACTGGTTCGACACCCCAACCACATTCCCCGACAGCATCCACCTCGTTCTCGAACGTGCCGAAACCCTCAAATACGGCGAAAACCCCCACCAGCGAGCCGCCCGCTACCGCATCGCAGGCTTGTCAACTGCAGGCCTTGACCTCTGGGATCAGATCGTCCAGCTTGACGACAACCCTCTTAGCTATCTGAACCTTCTCGACACTCAAGCCGGTTGGGATCTCATAACCCGCCTCAGCCAAGTCACCGCCGCCGCCCTCGCTGTCGTCATCAAGCACACCAATCCCTGTGGCGTCGCCGCCGGCGATTCCCCCGAGCACGCCTACAAACTCGCTATCGACTGCGACCCCGAAAGCGCCTTCGGGGGCGTCGTCGCCATAAGTGGCACTATCGACGACAAAACTGCAGACGCCATAACCAAAGGCCCACCGGCGGACATCGTTATTGCCACCGATTTCACCGACACGGCTATCGGACGGCTCAAGAGCCACCGGGCTTCAACTCGTCTGCTCCGTGCTCCAGCACCAGCTCAAATGCCGCCCCTGAACTTGCGCCAAATCGGCAACTCAATGCTCATTCAAGATTCACATGCCACCAGCGACCCAAAATGGCCCCACGACCAGCAAAGCTTCGCCAATGACAAGTCCACGCCTGACATCGAGTTCGCCTGGGTAATCGCCACAGCGGTCACCTCCAATGCCATAGTGATGGTTCGCGACCAGCAGGCAGTCGGCATCGCCGCCGGTCAACCCAACCGTGCCGAAGCCGTTCGCCTTGCCACCCACAAAGCCGCCGGACGTGCCAAAGGCGGCGTCTGCGCTAGCGACGGGTTTTTCCCGTTTCCCGATGGCGTCGAAGCTGCCGCCGAAGCCGGTATCAAAGTCATAATCCAGCCCGGCGGTTCCATTCGTGACGACGACGTCATCGCAAAAGCCAACGAGCTCAACATCGACATGATCCTCACCGGCCGCCGCCAGTTCCGCCACTAGCACCTTTAAGCCACTAGCACCTTTAAGACTGCCTAGCGTTAATCAGTAACAAAGCCAACAAAGGAAACCGCTATGCAGGTTGAAGTGCTTCACGAGTTCACCTCCACGCTTCCAGCCGACGACATCCACCGCTATCGCAGCGGCGTTTGGCACCCTCAAACCGTCGAACGCAAAGCCTGGGATCTGCCCGTCGTCGGTGAAATCCCCGACGACCTAAACGGCGTCTACCTGCGCAACACCGAAAACCCGCTCCACCCCGCCATCTCCGAAAACCCCGCAATTAACACTTCAGGTAACACTTCGGGTAAACCCTCAACTAACCCATCTAATAGCTCCCGCTACCACCCCTTCGACGGCGATGGCATGGTGCACTCCATGTCGTTCACAGCCGGCGAAGCTACCTACCACAACCGCTTCGTTCGCACCGACGCCCTGCTCGCCGAAACCCAAGCCCAACAGTCCCTCTGGGCAGGCGTCGCCGAATCGCCCGCCCACTCCATCCGTGACGACAGCCGCACAGCCCGCCCCAACACCAAAGACTCCTCAAGCACCGACGTCGTCGTCCACCAGGGCATGGCACACACCAGCTTCTACCTCTGCGGTGACCTTTACCAGCTCGACCCGATCACGTTGGAAACGCTCGGCACCGCCAGCTGGAATGGCGCCTTCCCGACCGACGGCGTCTCAGCGCACACAAAAATCGACGAAGTCACCGGCGAAATGCTCTTCTTCAACTACTCCCGCCACGCCCCCTACATGCACTACGGCGTCGTCTCGCCCACCGGCGAACTCGTCCACTACATCGACGTCGAACTCCCCGGCCCACGCCTCACCCACGACATGGCGTTCACGCAGAACTACGCCATCTTGAACGACTGCCCGCTCTTTTGGGATCCCAAAGCCATGGCAGCCGGTGCCTACGCCCCCCGCTGGTTCGGCGACGATCTGCCGACCCGTTTCGCCATCGTCCCCCGCCGCGGCACCAGTGAAGAGATCCGCTGGTTCGAAGCCGAGCCAACGTTTGTGCTGCATTGGATCAACGCCTATGAGGACGGCGACGGCGACGACGGAACCGTGATCGTCCTAGATGGTTTCTTCGAGCGAGATCCGTCACCGGTTCCACGTGCCGGCGACACCACCGACGACACCTTGTTCCGCTATCTAGACATGCATCGCTTGTTGCCCGAGGTACGACGTTGGCGTTTCAACCTCCGCACCGGCGAAACAACCGAAGAGACCTTGTCGGATCGGGTCATGGAGTTCTCCGCTATCAATGCCTCCCATGCTGGACGCCGTCACCGTTATTCCTACAACGCCTTGCCCGTTGATGGCTGGTGGGGTTTCAAAGGCTTAATCAAACACGACATAGACACCGGAACTGAGGAAGTCGTCGAGTTCCCAGAGGGTGTATTCGGCTCCGAGCCAGCGATGGCACCTCGAAATGGTTCCACAGCCGAAGATGCCAAAAATGAAGATGACGGCTACGTATTGACCTATGTCAGCGACCTAAATACTGACACCTCAGCCTGTTGGATTTTCGACGCTGCCGACATCACCGCCGGGCCGGTAGCAAAGGTTGGTTTACCCGAGCGAATCTCTAGCGGAACCCACGCCTGCTGGGCTCCCGCTTCGGCTCTCTAGTCGCACCCCAATTTCAGCTGCTTCTTGCGAAAGTTAGAGCTCGTAGCGATACGTAGTTGAGTCACGCTGGACAAACCCCATGCGTTGATAAAGGCGATTCGCCGCCTCACGACTCGGCCTTGAAGTCAAATCCACCGTCGTAACTCCGGCCTGTTTAGCCCGCTGCAGAGCTTCACGACTGAGCATCTCACCAACACCTTGCCCCCGCACCGATTCATCCACCACTACGTCTTCAATCCTTGCTCTCAACCCCGTCGGTATGCGATACATCACCAACGTCAACGCCCCCACAATGCACTCCTGCGCGTCAACTGCCAACAACAGCGTGCTCGCCTCCGAGTTCACTATTTCGTTCAATTGATCTGTCGTCGGTGGGGGATTAGTTGTCGACAGCTGCGGCACCAACCGCTCAAACGCCGCCGCGGCATCCGTCACTTCTAGACACTCAACAACCCGAATCGTCACAATTCATCCTTCAATGGCCGAATTAGTCCCTCCTGCACGACCGATGCCACCAGTCGTCCGTCTCTGGTGAACACCCGTCCTGTTGCTAAGCCTCGTCCGCCGCTTGCTGCGGGGGTGTGTTGGTCATACAGCAGCCATTCGTCAGCTCGAAATGGGCCATGAAACCACATCGCATGATCCAAACTCGCCGGCATCACGTCACCGGCCATAAAGCTCTTGCCATGCGGCAACAAGGTCGTGTCTAGAAGGGTCATATCGCTGGCATAAGTCAACAAGCAGTCATGCAGCACTGGGTCATCGTCGAGCTTGCCATTGGCACGCATCCAAACTTGTTGACTCGGCGGCAACGGCCCTTGCCTCTCAGCAGGGTTGCTTGCGGTCACATAGCGAATGTCCAGCGCCATCAACCGTTCAAATGGATTAGTTGTCGCGCCCTTGCGGTCTTCACGCCGGCGATTCCCCAGGCTTTCAGGATCAGGCACCTCTGGCATCGGGTCGCAATGTTCATAGCCCCGCTCGGCCTTATGAAACGACGCTGCCAGCTGAAAAATCGGTCGCCCATTTTGTATGGCAACAACACGCCGTGTCGTGAACGACCGCCCGTCTCGAATCCGGTCAACCTCATACAGCACCGGAACCTTTGGCACCCCCGGTCGCAAAAAATAAGCGTGCAGTGAATGAACATTGCGCCGCGGCTCATCAGTGTCATCACTAACCGTGCGAGACGCCGCAACAAGTGCCTGCCCCGCTACCTGCCCCCCAAAGATTCGCTGCCTTGAATCATCGGGAGAGTCGCCTCTAAATATGTTGACCTCAATCTTTTCCAGGTCAAGCAACGCCACCACATTGTCCAGCGCCGCCTGTCCCGCACTTGATTCCACCCCAAAGCTTGCCCGCTAACCGACCCAACTCGTCAGCTGCCTCCACATACTTGAGCTATGCCTGATCCTGAAATCATGGATACGCGCCTACAAGCCATCGCCGAAGCCGCAAAAGGCTTCATGCCACCCGACGAAGGCATGGCTCTCTACCAAGCTGCCGTCTCCCTTGCCGTCGATGGTCCCATCGCCGAAATCGGCAGCTACTGCGGCAAATCAGCCGTCTATCTCGGTGCCGCCGCCCAAAAACAAGGCCGTCTCGTCTTTTCGGTTGACCACCACCGAGGCTCCGAAGAGCTCCAACCCGGCTGGGACCACCATGACCCATCGGTAGTCGATCCTGTCACCGGCCTAATCGACACCCTGCCCTTCTTTCGTCGCACAATCCACGACGCCGACCTAGAACAAACCGTCATCGCCATAGTTGGCGATTCCCCAACTGTCGCTTCAGCTTGGCAAACCCCTCTAGCGATGCTCTTCATCGACGGCGGCCACAGCTACGAATCGGCCCACCTCGATTACGACAGCTGGGTACCCCACCTTAAACCCGGCGGCATCCTCGCCATCCACGACGTCTTCGAAGACCCCGCCGACGGCGGCCAAGCCCCCTACGAACTCTTCCAACGCGCCCTTACCGCTGGCTTCACCCCCTCCACCCCCACCGGCTCCCTCCACCCCCTCACCAACCCCTAACCC
>JAAXHB010000161.1 GCA_012271125.1 Actinomycetota bacterium
GGTTTTCGAGAGCAGCGACTCGAGAACCCTTAATCAGGACGGCGGTTTGTGCTGGGTCGGTGACGAGGGAGCTAAGCACGTAATGAGCTTTTTCAACGGAATCAACATCAAATACATCACCTGTCGAAGGCCCGTAAAGCGGCGCATTGACGGCGATTACTTGGATGCCTTTCGATACGGCGTATTCAGCAATGTTTCGGTGTTCTTGAGCTTCAATGTCACCCAGTTCTGCCATAACACCAAGAACCGCGAATTTGTGTTCCGCTTTTAGCTCCGCTAGTGAATCCAAAGCAGCTCTCATCGATGGTGGGCTGGCGTTGTAGCAGTCGTTGAGAACGATCATCCCATCCTTTGTCTTCTCAACTGACATGCGCAGCGGCGACAGCTCCGGCTCCGCCAAACCCGCTGCTATGTCCTCCATAGGCACACCAATCCATAGTGCAATTGAAGCAGCAGCTAGTGCATTAGTGACGGCATGATCCCCTCGCGCTCCCAATACGACATCAATAGTGCCTTTGGTACGTACTTTTGAAGGGTCAGAGACATAGTTACAGGGTCTTGGGAGTCCACTACCTAGAAGAAAATGGGCTCGCAGGTCATCTCCCATCTGTATGTTGTGCGCCCGCACGTGCGGCAACATCCACTGAATCGGGATTTCCTCACCGTTATCTCGCCAAAAAAGGATCAATTCGGCAGCAGTCCGTCCCATCATGTCTATGACTTCAGGAACACTGCCATTGACGAAAGCAACACCACCGTCGGCAGCAGATGGCAAAGCCTCGAAGAGTTCGCCTTTGGCCTGGACGATGGTTTCCAGGTCGCCAAACTCGCTGGTGTGGACAAGTCCGACTGTGGTAACCACGCCCATGGTTGGGCGGGCAGTTTCACACAATGACTTGATGTGACCTACTCCCCTAGCCGCCATTTCTAGAACAATGACCTCAGTGTTGTCGGGTGTTGCCAACAACGTCAAGGGCAAACCGATTTCGTTGTTGAACGAACGCTTGCTTGCGTGAACTTTCATTTTGCGCTTCAGGATTGAAGCGAGTAAATCCTTGGTGGTTGTTTTGCCAACTGAGCCAGTGATTCCGACCACTGGAATGTCTTCAAGCTTGTTACGTGCTTCTTTGCCTAGGAGATTCAACGCCTCGAGAGTGTCGGTTACGACGATTGCGGCAGCCTTGCTGTCGGTGTCTAGAGATGGCAAGTCGACCGCTCGACAGCGGGATGTCAGATATGCCGTCGCTCCCCTGTTAACGGCGTCGGCAATGAAGTCGTGACCGTCACGCTCACCTTGGAGTGGCACAAACAATGACCCTGGCTCGCATTCACGACTGTCATGGGTGAAGTGGTGAACTTCAACCGAGTCGTCGTCCGCGCCTAGAAGCTGTCCATCAACCGCGGTCGCTACCTCACCAAGCGTGAATTTCACCGATTCATTTTGTCACGCCCCAGGCCCACATGGGCCCTTCGTTCAGCACCTGAATTGGGATCGGCTGTAAACCGATGAAGAGACCGCGCTCGCACCTGAGGTGAGTGCTCTGCCGTCACTAGTCGTTGACAAGTTCAACTACTCGCCATTTTTGAATACCAAGCCGGAAGACCAACTTCTGGACTTGGGCATTCACGAGGTGATGATCGCAGGCATTGACACCGATATCTGTGTCTTGGATATCTGTGTCTTGCAAACAGCAATAGACCTTTTCAAAACGAGGATTCCACCCCATTGTCATTAGCGACCTCTGCATGAGCCACGCCGGTCTTGAGCGTCATCGAGCTGTGATATCCTCAAATTATGGCCTCGCAAACCATCTCCGAACCGGTCAAAATTGACCAATCCGGCACTGTCTTGGAGACTGTTCAAGGTTGTCGAGTAGGTAGACCCCAATCCGATGCCTCAATGGTTGAGTCCAGTACGGAATTGAAGAGATGGGTTTTGCAACAGAGTCCTGGTACTTACATTTGGGCTGAAGATTTACAAAACCGGCACCCAACCCCAGAGGTAGTGTTGAATGAGCTAACTCAATCGCACCCACATGTCATTGGCAAAGTCGAAGTTCTAGACAACATCTACTTCATGCACTCCCAAGAACATGAACTCGCTCTTGGTCACTATCCCTACCTCGCAGATGCTGGCGTTCAACGAGCTGGTGAGGGTTCCGGCTATGCCCATGCTACCGCCTTAAACGCAATGAGCTGGTCGTGGCATCCCACACGCCAAACATGGATTAGCACCCTCAACAACACAACCACCACAGAACCACACATCGCGTTCGAGAAGTCGAATAATCAGCAGCGTAGGTTGTTGAACCCAGTTGAAGTCTCAGTGCTGGAAGCGATGCTTGCAGTTAACGACAGCTATCCGCATCGCGACTGGGACACCCGTTATGAAATGTTTATCTCAGGTTTCAGCATTACCCGCCTCGCAAAAAACTCCTATGTGCGGATGCCGTTACTGCGTCAAGTAGCCGAATACGAAAACCCCAGACGTCCAGACGCATTTTGGAATGAATTCGATCAGCTCAGTCAAGCATGCCCTGACTGCGTTGAGGCACTTACCAGCGAACAACTAAGCTCCCTATTCGTAGCGGTTTAGCCTCCTTAGCTTCAGCATTTCAAAGGTGGCTGACCTATCGCAATACGGAATAGTGCCCGGAGTTCCGGGACTTGCCGGACAGCCTGAATTATTCCTTGCCCTTGCTGAAGAGGCAAGTAGAACGTGCTGTCTAAGTCTGTCTCAAGTGATACACAACCACCACCTAGTCAATCTTCTATTCAACATGTCACGGATTCCCAATAATGAGATCATTGTCAACAACTATGGCAACCCTGTCTCTTTAAAAATTGTCTTAATTGGCGGAACGAGCCTGGCAGTTGCTTGGGAAATCGGTGACCGGTTTTCCGAGGACGTTGATACTGAAGTAATAATTGGTGATCCAGAATCGGTGTCTGTGTCAGCAGCCGAAAATGCTCTCAAAGAGTTAGCTAAGTCAACTAATGCTCAGCGACTAACTATCGCTTCAACCGGTATTAACAGAAAGCGCAAATATTTGAAACACGAGTTTCAAATCGGCCAAAACGACAAAACTGGCATTCTGCTTAAGTTAGAAACAGTTATTCAACCGCATGATCCATCCATTGTGGAACCGTGCTCCATCCGTTCATACATAGGACGAGTCGCAGACAAGAACACACTCGCCTGTTACCCAGAACTTGGCGGCTTCGAATTACTCTGTCAAACCCCAGACGCCACCGCGATAGCCAAACTAGATGCAATGCACAGACGCGCTGTCCACCAACTGTATGAAGAATTAATTGAACGAGCACGAGACCTTTACGACACTGCTTCTATAGCCAAGACACAATGGGGCAAACTTTCTAATGAACGAATCATCCATCTATCCGAACGCGCTATTAATGGGCCGGCTCTGGTGCCGTCAGCACCACGCCCGAAAGAGGGATACTCAGCTAGTCCTGCATTTGAACCCAGCACTGAAGCATACGCAGCCCTCAAACGCGGTTACCTACACCTTCCCAAAGCTCTAGGCATTGTCGACATTCCAGACTTCGAAGAAGCGGTCAAGCTGACTCGTTCCATAGACCCAGGCCCAACCCAGCGTTAACAATCTCCAACTTGAGTCTCTAAACCGGCCATCAGAGCATCTCTCAGTAGCGGCTCAAAGTTACTTAGGGGTCGCTTTGAGTTGTGATACACCCCTCAGCTAATGTCGGGGTGTGGGCAGGTGGTTGCCAATTAATCTGACTCAGCGCGAGTCGGTGCTTGGCGTGTCTGCACGTGTTCAGACAGCGGCAGCTCTTGTTGGTTTATTAATGACGACATTTGCAGCTTCACTGATTGTGACGGCACTGGTGGCTGGACTTCTAGTGTCGGCGACGAATGCGGGGGCGCATGAGGCGGGGCAGCGCAACAGTCTTCAGCCAGGAGAATCGCTTGAACCGAACGGGTTTCTGGTGTCAGAAAATGGTCGCTATCACCTCGTCCTACAAACCGACGGCAACCTCGTCCTCTACTACAAGCCACACCCGACATACGCAGAGCTAAACCCCGACGCTGGCTCGCTGATCGCCATCTGGAACACGGGCACGATGGCAAGCTCAGATAGCAACCCTGACCGCATACTACGGATGCAATCCGATGGCAATCTCGTCTTGTATCGACCACCTGCGCAGTTAGGAAATGCTCTATGGCATACCCACACCTACGGCAACCCCGGGGCCTACCTCCAGCTACATAACAGCGGAAACCTGAGCCTCAGTAGTCCAGACGGCGAGGTGCTGTGGGAGGCAGGCAATCCAAGGCCTGCGGCAAGCGAGACAGGAAAGAAACACATCGTCTATGACGTCGAAGATCAGCGAGTTTGGATGGTTGAAGCCGACGGGTCGGTTACAGACCACTATCCCGTAAGCGGGAAAGAAGGAACACCGAGCGAAGGGCGTTACAAGGTGTTCTCCAAATCTGAAGACGCCTTGTCCTATGAAGAGGGCATCACGATGCGACACATGGTTCGCTTCACGAGGACTGAAGAAGGAGCGAATATTGGATTTCATTCAATCCCTGTCACTGAGGACGGCACGCCACTTCAGGGAACGTCGCAGCTAGGTACGTATCAATCGGCGGGGTGTATCCGTCAACGAAACGACAAGGCTGAGCAGCTCTACGGCTGGGCACCATGGGGGACGGTGGTACTAGTCACCTAACCATGCGCAAAGATAAAAAGGGGCTGCGCATGGATGGGAGTAAAGGTGCGGGACGCTGAAGGTGGCGACTTGTGACAGTCAGTTTCGGGCTAACCAACACAGGCAGTCAAGGTGCGGGACAAGAAGTCATGCTCGGCTTGATCAACCGACAGCGACCATTTGGCCTTGACAGCAACCCAAACCGACACATACCAGCACTGCTCAAGCTCAGGCATCCATTCAGCAGGGTCACGAGCACCCTTTGAACGATTTGAGCTGGCAGAAACGGCAACAAGCGAATGTGGATAATCCAAGTCGTTGGCAAAGGCCTCTCGCCGGTCGCTGTCCCAATTCCTAGCACCAGAATCCCAAGCCTCAGCCAACGGCACCATGTGGTCAACGTCAAAACCTCTGCCGGAACCTAAGGTGGTGCGTCCGTCATAACGAGAAAACCATTCACCATCTGACAGTGAGCAACGGGAGCCAATGCTGGGAGCAGTCACTGCTTCGGCAATGAGCACTTCTCGGCGGGCGTCGCAGCCGTCCCTGTCGGCATCTACCCAGTGCTTGAAAAAGTCACGGTCATAGCCAGCACGAACC
>JAAXHB010000162.1 GCA_012271125.1 Actinomycetota bacterium
ATCTGGCAAGGTTGCACGACATCCAGCAATGTCGTGAAGGTTGGAAAGCTGTCGATGGGGTTGACGAACTAACTTGGCGATAATTCGGTTCAACTCCTTCAGTCGATGCCCTGCCTCGATTGGAAATCCCGCCCTCTTCACGATGGTAATCAGCTCTCCACGGATCAACTCAAGCGTTAGAAAATGAGCATTACGGAACTCAGCGACGACGTCGCGTGCTTGTCGGAGCGCAAGTTCGTCTGGTTCGGGAATCTGGCCGGAGGCGTGGTCTCGCAGCAGGTTGCCGGCGTT
This sequence comes from Actinomycetota bacterium, assembly GCA_012271125.1. Taxonomy (GTDB): domain Bacteria; phylum Actinomycetota; class Acidimicrobiia; order Acidimicrobiales; family Aldehydirespiratoraceae; genus JAAXHB01. The sequence goes on from JAAXHB010000162.1 coordinate 292, forward strand.
GTCTACCTCTGTTTTCGAGTATGACGCCTCGCATGCCATATGGCGCAGGGTATCATAAGATTATGTAACTACACAAAAAATATTTAAACAGCATTGATAATGCTTAACTCCTTTAAAGTTGCGCTACCTCCGAAAGCATCGCGAAAGAAGCCGTTCAAGAGTGGCACCTTTTACTGTCCCCCATTTCTACAACCTTTCTGTCGGGTCGAAGGTAAGTTGGGGGAGTGAGGGCGGCGATATATCACGAGTTCAACGGGGCTATCGCTGTTGAAGATGTCGACGATCCGGCGGTGCCTGAAGATGGGGTAGTTATCGAAATAAAGGCGTCTGGGCTGTGTCGTAGCGACTTGTTTGCTTGGCATGGCAACGACCCAGACCTTGGGCTGCCGCACGTGCCAGGTCATGAGCTTTCAGGTGTAGTAGGTGAGGTTGGCAAGGACGTCAAGCGTTGGAAAGTGGGGGAGAGGGTTACCGCTCCTTTCTGCTGTGGATGTGGGACTTGTGGATTTTGTCAAGCTGGCAGTCAACAAGTATGTGACAACTACTACCAGCCGGGTTTCACGCACTGGGGGTCGTTTGCGCAATATTGCGCTATCCCTGCAGCAGACGTGAACCTCGCAGCATTGCCTGAAGCCTGGTCATTTGAAAGTGCTTCGATCTTGGGATGTCGGATGATCACCGCATACCGAGCCTTGATACAGCGGGGACGGCTTCAGGCAGGGGAGTGGGTTGCCATCCATGGATGCGGGGGACTGGGGCTCAGCATGATCGCTATTGCCACTGCGGTTGGTGCCCGAGCCATTGCCGTGGACCTTGACTCTGGTGCGCTTGAGTTAGCTACAAAGCTCGGAGCTGAAGTGACCGTTCAAGCTGAAGCAGGTAATGGTCGAACTGCTGTTAGTCAAATTCGTGACGTCACCGGCGGGGGAGTAGACGTAGCCGTTGACGCCTTCGGCAACGCCGAGGTCGCCGGCAATTCGATCAAGTCTCTGCGCAGGCAAGGTCGCCATGTTCAAGCTGGTCTGCTCAAAGGGTCAACTACTGAATTGCCATTGGCAATGGTCGTTTCCAAGGAAATCGAAGTGATTGGCACCAAGGGCATGTCAGCACATCACTACCCCGCTGTTTTCGAGTTGCTCGAACAGTCCGAAACTGACCTGAGTCTGCTGATAAGTCGCACGCTGAAACTCAGCGAGCTCCCAGCCGCTTTCAACGACATGGCCAACTTCAACGCCATTGGCGTCGCTGTCGTCAACTCCTTCTAACCCACCGCTCTCACCACATACCCACTTCACCAACGCACATCTACCAATTCCTTGCACACGCTCGCTAGGTGTGGCATCCTCCACATATTCACCCCGTACTCGCCCCTGCCTCACCAAGTCTCCTAACCCCACCCTCGCCCACAGCTTTCCTCACCCGTCACACCCGACTTCGTCCCATGCGCCATTGCCCACCCCTCCCACCAACACTCATTACAAGACATAAGGCGCATTCTGTGCGCAACCTTAGGGGAGTGGTGAGGGCAAAAAAGGGAAGATGTAAGGGATTCCTGGTAACTGGGGAGAGGAAAAAGCGTTGTAAAAAGGGGGTCAGAGGAATAGAGAGTGGTAAAAGCGGTGCAAAAGGGGGTCGGAGGAAATATGGCGATTTCGATGGGGAATAATAATGAGGCTTCGAGGGAAGGTATGGGGGTTTAGAGGCAGAAATGGGGGTTGGAGGGAAATATGGCCGTTTCGGGGGAAAGTACAGGGGTTTATAGGCGAAAATAGGGGTTGAGGGGAGAAAGATGCGTGGATGGAGTATGGAAGTGCGGGTGTGCTCGGCAGAAGCAAGTTGGAACTGGATATGGGCTGAGTGCGGGTGCTGCGTAAGGCTGTTCTGATGGGCGCTGGAAAGGACGGTAGTTAGAGAGGGTGGTTGGGACTGTGGACTGGAATCAAGTAAGTGGACAGGGTGTAAGCGAAATGTGTTGAGCGCAAGGTGCGGTGAAAATCGGAAAAGTGGGTTCGGGGAGGAAGATGTTTGCGGTGGGGTGTGGGAGTGGTTCGTGGAGGTTGGGGGAAAATTTGGTAGGGGGTGTGGAAGCGCTCAGGTAGCTTGATGGGCTGTGACAAGGCGACTTGACATCGAGTTGACCAGCAAGCGCGACAACGGCAACTGGACATGGCGTATGGCAGGTGCCAAAATGCCAAAAGGCGAAGTTGAAGCCACTTTGGTGCCTGATTCAGTCAGCGTTGGAGCAATCTTGCACGCCGAAGCAAACGCCAGTATCGACGGGCTTGAGATCATCAACCTTGTCCTGCCAGAAGCCGAAACCACACCCACTGACCGGTTGGAGTTAATAACTCGCACTGCCAAGTCAGGGGTCACCACCAATTTCAAAGGACGTGGCGGCGAGGACTCAGATGGTGGAAGATCTAGACGAGGTGATTCGCGGCGTTCACGGCGGCGAGACGATGCTGACGATGACGGCAAGATGCGCGGACGTAAGCAGCGCTTTGATTCGAGCAGTCGATCCGAAAGACGCTTAGATGGACGTGATCGCAGGGGTCGTGGGTCGCGAGCTGGAGGGTCGCTGACTGATGGTCGGCAACGCTCTGATCGACGATCGGCGGGTTCTGAAACTGGACGTCGGATACGACGAAGTCATAGCGATTCTGACGCTCCTAAGACTTACGCACCTCGACTGCACGCCAAGCAAAACCATCGCAATGCTGTCATTAAAGAACTCCCCGCTGATCAACATGCCTTAGCCAGAGAACTTCTCAAAGGTGGCATGCCTGGAGTGCGCAAGACGCTTGATCGGATGAACCAGCGAGCACGCGAAGAAAATATCCCTGAAATAGCCGCCGAGCCCATCGTGACGCTTGCCACAAAGATGAACAAGAAACTTCGTGCTGCTGAATGGGAAGACCGTGCCGATGCTGCTCTAGCCGGCATTGACAAGATTGACCTGCGAGACCTGCGCTCAGTTGTTGCTTCGGCTGATGCAATCGCTCGCACTAAACGAGCCAAGGATTTGGCTGAGCAGCTAAAGAGCGGGTTAACCGCACGGATTGAGTCGGATCATCAGCAGTGGTTGGGGGAACTTGAAAGTGCTATCACTGATGGACGCAGTGTTCGGGCGCTTCGCATTAGTTCACGACCTCCCAAAGCGGGGGTTCCGTTGCCGGCACCGACTGCTGAGCGGTTAGCACAGCTTGCCTCTGCCGATATGAACGCTGACGCTGCTCCCCTACGTTGGGGTCGAGTTGTGGAAGCTCTATCCCTCTCCCCTGTTCGTCTTCAAGTAACTCCAGATGGGGTTCCTGTTAATCCCGGTGAAGAGTTGCGCGAAATGGTCAGCGACGTTGCCGAACAGGTGCCTCACATTGCGAAATTGTTCGGTATCGAGCCTGAAGAAGTAAAGGAAGGAGCGAAATCCGAGAAGGTGAAGCTGATACCAAGCCCGGATGCGGTTGTGGATGACGAGTCGGGTGGAGAGGTTGAGGATGACGGAGTAGGTGAAGAGGCAACGGATTCAGGTGACGGAGAGGGTGAAGATGATGGGGTGGGTGGAGAGGTAGAGGACTTGGGTGACGGCGAAGTTGTTGACGGTGTGACGGATGCTGGTGAAGGGAACAGTGAGAGTGGGGATTTCGAAGAGGGTGAGGGTGTAAGTACTGCATGAGTGTGTTGTTTGAAACGCAA
>JAAXHB010000163.1 GCA_012271125.1 Actinomycetota bacterium
AGGGTCGAGCCAAGCTGTCGCTGGCTTTGGCACGGGGACGCTCCAAAGGCGACAAGCGACGTGAGCTTGTCCAAGCTGAAGCCGATAAGGAAGCCGCCCAAGCCATGCGCCGCTGGAAATAGTTGGCCTAGGTAGCACTCCATAACTTACGGGCCTCACTTGGCAAATTTTTTCTGTCACCGATCCGCTTCACGCTTCGAGCCTGCGTTCCGCCTCTTCCGATATACCTACCCAGTCTCTCGCTACGGATCGACGTTCCCGAAATAAATTTGCCAAGCTCGCCCCTACGTACAAGCAAACCAACATAGATCTTCAGTTCCCTTGGAGTTCGGCGCGGATTTTGTGGCGAACTAGCCAGAGTCGGATCAGGATCACCATTGAGCCTAAGAATGCTGTGACTCCGAACAAAAAGATTGGCCAATCCCAGATGATGGCTGCGAAGGTCGCCCAAGCAACCCCTTCGAGCGCCGCAAGCAACCAAGTGCCGGGCGACACTCCTACTGGCACGTCAGTGCGCCACACCACGATTACTGATGGCGCATGATGGATTCCGTTGGCAAGCGCTAGAGCTGTGCCCATCACAACCCAGCCCTCTACTGCTAGCACTCCGAGAAATAGCAGCGTCATTCCTGCCCCTACAAGTAGACCGGAGGTGATATTGACCCCGTCACGCCGTAGCAAATACAGCGTCAAGGCAAAACTCCCCATCACCATCACAATCGCCGGCACCGGTATCAGATACGCATTGGCTAAGACATAGGCAAGCCATCCGGCGTTGAGCACCACTCCGATTGCCGCCCACATTTGCGACACACCTTCGGTGCGACGGGTTCGTAGTAGTCGCACAACTTGAGGGATCATCAGCACGAAGCTGGCGACGTTGGCGAGCACGCCAACAATCCACTCCCACACCACCAAACTCATCTAACTAAACCCTATAAATCCAACTCACGCAATTCCTAGTGTGTAGGGGAGTCAATTAACGGGTGTGGGAGACGGGGCCGGGGGCGGAGGTTTGCCAGTTAGCAGAGGCGCTAACGGCGGCGTGGGCGAAGTCGTGGGCTTTGTGGGCTGCGTTGATGAGGTCGATGCCTAGAGCGAGGTGGGAGGCTAGTGCTGCCGAGAACGTGCAGCCGCTGCCGCGGACGTTGTCGGTTTCGATTCGCTCTCCGGGCAGCACATGAACTTCGTTTGCGGTGATAATGACGTCATCGGGGGCACCATCGAAGGCACCGCCGGTGACAACTACAGCCTTGGCATCAAGGGCTCGTAGGGCGTCGGCATTGGCGACCACGGTGTTAGATGTGGGTAATTCGATGCCGGTTAGGAGTTCGGCTTCGGCTCGGTTAGGGGTGATGACCTCAGCGACGGCGAAAAGTTGCTTGCGGTAAGTGTCTTCAAGTGCTTGGGATGCGAAACGCTTGCCGGTGCCGTTGACCATTACTGGATCAACCACCGGCGCAGGCAAGGCACCGCTTGTTACTAGGGCAGCGATCACCTCAACTACCTCAGGGGCATACAGCATTCCTGTCTTGACGGCTTTAGGAGTGAACTCGCTGAGAACGCCATCAATCTGAGATTGAACCAGCTCAGGCGACATTGGCAAAACGCTTGTGATTTCAGTCAAAGACTGTGAGGTGACGACGGTGACCGTAGTGACGGGGTGAACGCCTAGGGCAGCAAGAGTTGCCACGTCGGCTTGGAGGCCTGCGCCGCCTAATGGGTCAGACGCTGCCACGCTTAAAACGACAGGCGGCATTTGTGTGGGCATCATTTTTGGTGTCTCAGTGGCGACATAGTGAGAAAAATCCTAAAGTGAAGATGATGGTTAGGTTCTCTAGGACGAGGTGATCAGGTGTCTAGGTTTGCTGGCAAGGTTGCGCTCATTACCGGAGCGGCGTCGGGGATAGGCACAGCGACGGCTACAAAGTTGGCTCAAGAGGGTGCTTCTGTCCTAGCTGTGGATGTCAATGAAGATGGGTTAACAGCTCTTGTTAGCGATGTTTCTGCTGCCGGAGACGTCAATGGCACAATTCAGGCTCATAAATGCGACGTGAGCAAACCTGCACAATGCGTCGAAGCGGTTGAAGCGTGTTTAGAGGCTTTTGGAGGACTGCACGTTGTCGGTAATTTTGCAGGCATTTGTTGGCAAAAACATGCGCTTGAGGTCACCGAAGACGACTGGGATCAGATGTTTGATGTCAATGTCAAGGGAACTTTTTTCGTGGCACAAGCGGCGCTGCCTCATCTGGTTGAAAGCGCTGGCTCGCTCATCAACATTGCATCCAATAGCGGGCTTACGCCAATGGCATACACCGTCGTTTATGGTGCTTCCAAGAGCGCAATCGTGTCGCTGACTCGAAGCCTGGCGTTGGAGTACATCAAGACGCCTGTGCGGATTAATGCGATAGCACCTGGGGGGGTCAACACTCCTTTGATTGAAGGCGTTGTGCCGCCATCAGATGGTGACAGGCATCTTTTGGCTAAGGCGACGCCGTTGCGGTCAATGAGCGAAGCAGATCAGATTGTGGCGTTGTTTGTATTTTTGGTATCTGATGAAGCGAGCAACATTCATGGCGCGATAATCAGCGCCGACCATGGGGCAAGTCTTTAAGCGAATCTTGCGGAGCAAGCCTTTGGCAGGTGAGGCAAGCCTTTAGAACTTGGTGTCCCTTTAGAACTTGGTGTCGAGGGCGGAGCGGAACTCGCCAACGAGTTTGCCTACACCGATTGGACCAGAGCCGCTAAGAATTTCGGCGACGATTGCTGAGCCGACAACCACACCGTCGCTGACTTGGCTGACTTCACAGGCTTGTTCAGGGGTGCCGACACCGACACCTACAAGTACTGGCTTGTCGGTCAGAGCTTTCAAACGTTTGGCAACAATGGCGGCACTTGCGGCTAGCTGTTCTCGCACGCCGGTGATGCCAGCTAGTCCAACGCCGTATACAAACCCTTGCGAACGTTCGCATATGAGCTCGAGGCGTTCATCGGAACCGGTTGGGGCGGCGAGCAACACCACCTCTAGACCGGCGGCTTTGGCAGTCGGTGACCATTCGTCAAGTTCTTCTAGGGGCAGGTCGGGCAGGATTACCCCGCTCACGCCTGCGTCGGCAAGCGATTCGGCGAAACGTTGGTAACCCATGTTGTGGGCGATGTTGGCGTAGGTCATGATCACGGTTGGCACGCCGACCTCAGGGGCGCAGCCACGCAAGGCAGACAGCACCGATTGAGGTGTGGCACCTTGGGATAGTGCTTGATCGTTGGCGGCTTGGATGGTGGTGCCGTCCATTACCGGGTCTGAAAATGGGATGCCTATTTCAACAGCGTCGGCACCTGCTGCGGATGCGGCTAAGAGAGTGTCGGTCCAGTCGTTGCCGAGTCCGCCGCTTATGTAGGGGACGAAACATTTTTGACCGGCATCAATGCGGCTGCGTAGTGCAGCTTCTAAGGCACCCATTACTGGCTTAGTTGAGTGGGCATTATGAGAGGATTCCCATTAGCTGGTCGACGTCCTTGTCGCCACGTCCGCTTAGATTCAATAGGACGGTTTTTCCTGCCAAGTTTTGCCGCTCGCGTGAGACCCATGCCAGAGCGTGGGCGCATTCGAGGGCACCGATGATGCCTTCGGTGCGAGCTAGCAACGAGAAGGCTTCAACCACTTCGTCATCGGTGACTTGCTCATAGCGAGCACGGCCGGTTGCGGCGAGATGCGAGTGCTCTGGGCCGACGCCTGGATAGTCAAGACCAGCTGAGATGGACTCTGCTTCTAGGACTTGTCCCCATTCATCTTGCATTAGGAACGAGCGAGAGCCGTGGACGATTCCCGGCACGGCTCGTCCGATTGCCGCTCCTCCGGCTGGTTCCACGCCGACTAGCTCAGCGTTGGTGTCGGCGAAGCCTGAGAAGATGCCGATTGCGTTGGAGCCACCACCGACGGCTGCGGTGACGACATCGGGGGTGGTGCCGAGGAGTTCTTGACATTGGGCGCGGGCTTCGTCGCCGATGACGGTTTGGAATTCGCGCACCATCCAGGGGTACGGATGTGGGCCCATGACCGAACCGAGGCAGTAGTGCGTGGTTTCTGATACTGCGACCCAGTGGCGTAAGGCTTCGTTGACGGCGTCTTTGAGTGTGCGTGAACCAGAGGTTGCGGCTCTGACTTCTGCGCCGAGGAGTTTCATGCGAAAGACGTTCAGCTCTTGGCGTTCGATGTCGACGGTGCCCATGTAGACGATGCAGTTCATGCCAAACAAGGCAGCTGCGGTGGCGGTGGCGACACCGTGTTGGCCGGCACCGGTTTCGGCCACAAGATCGCTTTTACCCATGCGTTTTGCGAGCAGTGCTTGACCCAAGACGTTGTTGATCTTGTGGCTGCCGGTGTGGTTTAGGTCTTCACGCTTGAGCAGCAGTCGCAAGCCGAGCTCTTCAGAGAGTCGCTGACATTCGCTCAGCGGTGATGGTCGTCCCGCATAGTGACACAGCAGATGTTCATACTCTTGACGAAACGCTGGGTCTGCCCAAGCGGAGCGGAACTCTTTATCAAGTTCTTGACAGGCGGGAACCAGGGTTTCTGGCACGAACATGCCACCGAAATCGCCAAAACGTCCGGCGGGGGTTGGATCACCTAGAGCTGCGTTTGTTGTCATTGCTAATCAGTTTGTGCTAATCAAGTTTGGGCTAACCAAGTTCGGCTTCGTAAGGATGGGGACGAGACGATGCGCCAAGCGGCAGCGGGTTGTCGTCGCCAAGTGTGTTTTTAGCGTCGCCTAATTCAGAGCCTGCTGCCTTAGCAGCAGCGACGAAGGCACGAAGTTTGGTTGGGTCTTTGCGTCCTGGGGAGGCTTCGACGCCGGTGGATACATCCACACCGAACGGCTTAACCCGTCTGATGGCATCGGCGACGTTTTCGGAATTGAGTCCGCCGGCGAGCATGATGCGCTGACCTGATAAAGGCATGCCCTCAAGTGACGCCCAGTCGAAGATTTTTCCTGAGCCTGGCTCGAAGCCATCGACAAGCACGATGCTGGCCTTGTAATCGGCAAGGTTGGCCATGCCGGAATGTCCGGGGGTGAAAGCCTTGATCATGACCGGCACTCGTTCAGAAACCCAGATGGCGTCTTCGGGCGATTCGTTGCCGTGAAGCTGCGCGGCGTTGAGGCCGGCGTTGTGGATTGTTTTGACAACCTTGTCTTTTAGCTCGTCTTTGAAGACGCCAACGGTTAGGACTTCGGGCGGTAGTCGGCGGGCGATGTCGCGAGCTTTTAGTGGTGAAACATTGCGCGAAGAGGTTGCGAAAACAAAGCCGACGGCGTCGCATCCGACCGCGACGGCTAACAGGGCGTCGCTTTCGTTGGTGATGCCGCAAATCTTCACGAACATAGGTCTTGACGCTACAAGAGCAGCCCTAGGCGCTGAGGGAACAGGGCAACAAGAATGAAGGAATTTAAGAAAGTGAAATTTGGAGCAGTGTGATGGAAAGAGCAGACGTGGAACGCTTAAGCAGGGCTGCGCAAGCAACGGACGGCTTGAGCCGGATCTACAGAGCGAACCAGGGTTTCGCCAACTAATACGGCGTCATAGCCGGCTTCGGCTAAGGCTTGAGCATCCGTTGCGTCTTGGATACCGGATTCTGCGACCTTGATGACGGAATCGGGGATATTTGATGCCATGTGCACAGCGCGGCTTTGATCGACTTCAAAGGTGAGCAGATCACGCTGGTTGACACCTACTAGTGATGCTTCTGCTGTCAAGGCTGCTTCTAGTTCGGCTTCATCGTGGATTTCCACAAGGGAGTCCATCCCGACTTGGGTTGCGAGCTGGGAGAAGCGGATTAGTTCGTCTTGGGTGAGTGCCGCAGCGATTAGCAACACGCAGTCGGCACCCATGATTCGGGCGTCGAGGACGTCTTTTGCGTCGACTGTGAAATCTTTGCGCAAGACCGGTAGTTGAGTGCTGTTGCGCGCCGCGGCAAGGTCTTCGGGTGATCCGTTGAAGTATTGATTGTCTGTGAGAACAGACAGGCATGATGCGCCGCCGGTTTGGTATTCCTGCGCGAGTTGGGCGGGGTCAACAAAGTCTGGGTTAAGCCCTTCGCGGAGGTTGCCTTTGGAGGGAGAGCGTCGCTTGATTTCAGCTATTACTGCGATCTCGTCTGGGGGGGTGTTTTGGATTGCGTTGGCGAAGCCGCGTGTTGCTGGCGCTTCAAGTGCTGTGTCAAAAAGAGATTGGAAGTCACGGGTGTCGGCGGCGGCTTGTTGGCGATGTGATGCCAGGATTTCGTCGAGATAGGTCATTGGTCAATGACGAACTTCGCGACGGTGGCGACTAGTGACTAGCACCACAAACGGTGAAATCAGGAACAGAAGCGCGGCGAGTCCAATCAACCAAAGCCCGAACAGGCCTACTCGTGCTAGTCGGGTGACGAAGGCGAGGATTATGCACAGGACTCCAAACATGAGCGCACTGGGAGCACCCAGGCGCATCCAGGAAGGCAGTGAGCCTTGGGAGTAAGTCTCTGTGTCAGTTGCTTGGGTTACCCAGGGGCTGTTGCTGGTGCCATAGATGTCTGACCATGATTCGCCTGACCCATAGTGGTTATGTTGGGAATAGGCGTAACTTTGCCCATACGGGTTGAAGTCATCAAAAGAGTCGTATCGGGCATAGTCCTCTTCATTGTCGTTATAGGAATCTTTTTTGAAAGGATCGTCGTCACCGAAGTTGGCGGGTTCGGAAAACCAGAAGTCGGCTTGAGCTTTTGAAACTGGATCTGAAAGCGTTGTCCATGCTCGGTTTATCTGGCGCATTCGTTCAGCGGCTTTGGGGTCACCGTTGTTCAGGTCGGGATGATATTTGCGTGCGAGGCGACGGTAGGCGCTGCGAATCTCTGAGTGCGGGGCACCAGGCGGGACTCCAAGCACTCTGTAGGGATTCATGTCATCAGCGTATGTCAGCTGACACCCTGGAAACAGAGGCCGAAGAAACAGGTGCCGAAGAAACAGACGCCTCTGAAACAGATGCCAAAGAAACAGGTGCCGCTGAAACAGCCGACGACGGTTCGCTTATTTGATTACCTCGGCGGTGTGTGCAGCGATTGTCACCGTTGTTGCCTGTTCAGTTGTTGCCGATTCAGTTGTGGACGGTTCGATGCGACGCTGAACCGGTCCTAGGAGATAGGTGGCTGAGCTGTCGTGTGCCACGGAGGTGACTGAGCCGACTTTTTTGCCTGATTCGTCGTTTATTTGTGCGTCGATTTCAATGTTTGCGACTGTGTCTATGCGCATGAGGCGCACTGGATGCGGAGCATTTCCGCCGCGGCTGTCGATGCGGGCGACGAGTTCTTGTCCTGTGTAGCAGCCTTTTGTGAAGCTGACCGAGCACTCAACCAATCCGTCGATTCCGGCGGGGATGGTGTCTGCGGTCAGTTCTTTACCCATGGCTGGGAATCGAGCTTTTACCCGGCGAAGCTCGAAATCCTCGGGGGATAGTTCT
>JAAXHB010000164.1 GCA_012271125.1 Actinomycetota bacterium
CACGCCGACAACAACGTCGACTTCCAAGAGTTCATGGTCGCCCCCGTCGGCGCAACCAACTTCGAACAAGCCTTCGACTGGGGCGTGGCGACCTACCACAGCCTCGCCGCGGTGCTCAAAACCAAAGGCCTCTCCACCGGCGTCGGCGACGAAGGCGGTTTCGCCCCAGATCTCGGCTCCAACGAAGAAGCCGTCGCCCTGCTGCTCCAAGCCATCGAAAACGCAGGCCTTACCCCCGGCACCGACATTGCCATCACCCTCGACACCGCCTCCACCGAGTTTTTCAGCGACGGCACCTACCACCTAGCCGCAGAAAACCGTGACCTCACCCCCTCTGAAATGGCAGCCGAACTCGCTCGCCTCTGTGACAACTACCCGATCATCTCCATCGAAGACGGCATGGCCGAAGACGACTGGGACGGCTGGGCCGAAATCACCACAACGCTTGGAAATCGAGTGCAACTAGTCGGCGACGACATCTTCGTCACCAACACCCAACGTCTATCTAAAGGCATCGACACAGGTGTCGCTAACTCAATCCTCATCAAGGTCAACCAAATCGGCACCCTCAGCGAAACCGTCGGCTGCGTCGAACTCGCCACCAACAACGGCTACACCACGGTCATGTCACACCGCAGCGGCGAAACCTCCGACGACACCATCGCCGACCTCGCCGTCGCCCTCAACTGCGGCCAAATCAAAACCGGCGCACCGGCTCGCATGGACCGAGTCGCCAAATACAACCAGCTGCTACGCATCTCCGAACAGCTCGGCAACGACGCCGTCTACAAAGGCGCATCCGCCTTCGCGGGGCAACAATGATGGTGCCGACGCCACGAGCGCCGGCACTAACGTCGGTGACGAAGAAGCTGATAACGCTGTCATGACGGTTTTCGCCCGCCGCCTAATCGTGCTCGCCATGGCACTCGGCACCGTCATAACCGTGCTTGCCCTCAACGCCCCCTCAGTAGGCCTCGTCTTTGAACAAGGCAGCGACATCAACGAAGCTGAACGCGAAGCCAAAAACATCCAAGCCGAAATCGAAGTTGTCCAAGCCGAACTCGAAAGCCGCTCCAGCCCAGACGGCATGCGCCTCAAGTTCCTCTGCTACGGCCCATACGTGGAACCCGGCACCGAGGTCTACGCAGTGCTAGGCGTCTCCGGCTGCGTTCAATGGGACCCCCGCCGCACCCCCTAACCGCCCACAATTATTTGGCAAAACCCATCGGGTTAGCCTGAACCCATGGCTCACCGCCTAGAAATCAAGGTCCGCTTCTATGAAATCGACCCCTACGGACACCTAAACCACTCCGCCTTCATCCAATACTTCGAAACCGGCCGAGTCGAGCTGCTCGAAGAAGTCGGCCTCGGCCTCTCACACTTCCGCGAACAGGGCTACCAATTCGTGGTCTCAGGCATCGAAACCGACTTTTTAAAAACCGTCCACGAAGGCGACACGGTCATCGTCGAAACCGAAGTCATCGAACTACGCCGCGCCTCATCCATATGGCAACAACGCCTGCTGCGCGACGGCGAAGTCGTGGCACGCCAAAAAGTCCGTGCCGCCATCACCGACGACAACGGCAAGCCCACGCGCCCACCTGACACCCTCGAAGAAACCCTGCGCCCCTACTTTGCTGACAGTTAACTCAGTCGACGACGTTGAAGCCGCCCTGCGCGAGCATCGCTACCTCCCAGACATCGGCATCTCCACCGTCATCTACCTAGCTCTCAAACTGTCAAGGCCGCTGCTGCTCGAAGGCGACCCTGGAGTCGGCAAAACCGAAGTCGCTAAAGTCCTCGCCGACTGGATCGGAGGCGGACTAATCCGCCTGCAGTGTTATGAAGGCATCGACGTATCCCAAGCCGTCTACGAATGGGACTACGCCCGCCAACTCCTGCATCTCCGCACCCTCGAAGCAACCGGCCAAATTAAAAAAGACGCTGCAAAAGACACCTCCACCGACGAGCTCGCCAACCAGCTCTACGACGAACGCTTCCTCATACGCCGCCCACTCCTCCAAGCCCTCACAACTACGACCACGGCTCCTCCCGTTCTTCTTGTCGACGAAATCGACCGCGCCGATGACGAATTCGAAGCCTTCCTTCTCGAAGTCCTCTCCGATTACTCCATCACCATCCCCGAAGTCGGCACCTTCACCGCAGCCACGCCGCCGGTCGTGGTCATCACATCAAACCGCACCCGCGACGTCCACGACGCCCTCAAGCGTCGCTGCCTCTATCACTGGGTTTCGCACCCCGGACCCGAACGCGAAGCCGAAATCATCATGCTGCGAGCCCCCGAAGCCACCCAAACCCTCGCCCAACAAGTCGCGCTCGCGGCTAAAGAAATAAGAAACCTAGGACTCTACAAACCCCCCGGAGTTGCCGAAACCATCGACTGGGCACGTGCCCTCAGCCTGCTCGGCGGCACCACCCTCGAGCAAGCCACATTTTCTGCCACCCTCGGTGCCTTGCTCAAGTACAGCGAAGATCATCACCGAGTCCAAGAACACGGCACAGAAAAAATTATTGACAAAATCCGCACAGAAAAAATTCACGAAGCCACAGGAAATGTTCCTGCCAATGTCCCCGCCTAACGCCACTATCACGAACGCTTCGCCGACCTTCACTCCCGCAGCAACAACACAAGTCGCGGTCGGCTTCGTCAACGCCCTACGCAACAACGGTCTCGACATCGCCTTATCTTCAGCCAAGCTCTACACACAAGCCATCGCTGCGCTCAACGTCAACGATTCCCAACAGCTCTACTGGGCAGGTCGAGCCCTACTAGTTCATCGCATCGCCGACGCCAACACCTACCTCCACACCTTCAACAGCTACTGGCTAGGCCATCCGGTGACCGATTCCGTTGATGGAATAAACGCTCGCGTCCCCGTCTCAGCTCATGATCCCGACCCCAGCGATCCCGCCGGCAACAACTCCACCGACAACACAGTAGGCAACACAGCACCCGAACAGATATCAATAACCCTGCGCTATAGCCACAAAGAAACCCTCTGGCACAAGGACTTCGCTAATTGCACCCCAGCCGAACTCGCCGAAACCCACCGACTCATGTCCCAAATCCGCATGTCAACCCCCACCCGCAAAACCCGCCGAGCCGTTCCCTGCTCCTCCAAAAACGGCCGCCTAGACATGCGCCGAACCGTTCGCTCAGCCCTCAAAGCCGGCGGCGAACCCATCCAACTACATCGCCGCTCCCAAAGCCCCCGCCCTCGACGCCTCGTTTTGCTGCTTGACATTTCCGGTTCCATGGAGCGTTATGCCCGTGCCCTGCTGCGGTTTGCACACTCCTCCGTTGCCGGACACAACAGGGTCGAAGCCTTCGCCCTAGGCACCCGTCTAACGCGCATAACCCGTGAGCTAACCACCCGCGACCCCGACATAGCCCTCAAATCCGCATCGGCTGCCGTGGTTGACTGGAGCGGCGGCACCCGCCTCGGCGACGGCATCAAAACATTCAATGACCAGTGGGGATGCCGTGGACTCGCTAGGGGAGCGGTCGTGGTAATCCTCTCCGATGGCTGGGATCGCGGCGACCCAGAGGAAATGCGCGAACAAATGCAGCGCCTATCACTGGTCGCTCATCGAGTTATCTGGGTCAACCCACTCAAAGCATCACCGGACTATGCCCCCCTAGCCGCCGGCATGGCAGCCGCCCTGCCCTATGTAGACGACTTCGTAGAAGGCCACAACCTCAACGCCTTGTCAGAACTTGCCCAGCTAATCGGTTCCACCCGCACAAGCACTGCCCACGACTTCCAAACCCCTGTCCATGCTTAAAGAAATCATCCCCGACCTTGACCGCTGGCTCAACGACCAAAACGCCCCTCAAAAAATTGCTATCGCTCGAGTTGTCGACCTCGAAGGCTCCGGCCCCCGACAACCCGGAGCAGCCATGGCAGTTATCGCCACCGACTCTCCCCAAGTCGCTGGTTCCGTTTCCGGCGGCTGCGTCGAAGGTGCCGTCGTCACCGAAGCCCTCGACATCCTCGCCACCTCCAAACGGCGAGTCGTCACCTTCGGCTACAGCGACGACGAAGCCTTCGCCGTAGGGCTCACCTGCGGCGGAACCATACACATCTATATAGAGCCCTTTGACTGGCACGACCAATACAACCTTCTGCGCGCTGACCTAAACACCAACAAACCTGTCGCCTTAGCCACCGTTATTGCCAGTACTTCTAATATCAGCACCACCGGCATCAATACCGGCGCAAAACTCCTTGTCCAAGAAACCCAAACATGCGGCTCGCTCGGCTCAGACGCCTTAACCCGTGTCGTTGAACGCGACGCCCGAGCCGAACTTGCCGCCGGACGCTCCAGCATTCGCCGCTACGGCTCAGACGGCGAAGCTCAACAACAAGACGTCACCGTCTTCATCGAATCCTTTGCCACGCCGCCGCAGATGATTATCTTCGGAGCGGTGGACTTCACAGCGGCGCTAAGCCGTGTCGCCAAAGTCCTCGGCTATCGAGTCACCGTGTGCGATGCCCGCGAAGTCTTTACTACTGCTCGCCGTTTCCCCATGGCAGATGAGGTGGTCGTAACTTGGCCCGACCGCCTCCTTGACGAAATCGGCAGCACCCTCGGCCCTCGTGACTCTGTATGTGTGCTCACCCACGACGCCAAGTTCGACGTGCCCGCCATCGCCGCCGCCCTCAAAACCAATGTTGGCTACATCGGCGTGATGGGATCTCGGCGCACCCACGACGACCGCACCGCCCGCCTTATCGAAGCCGCCGTCACCGAAACCGATCTAACCCGCTTGCGCTCACCCATCGGTCTCGACATCGGCGCCGTCACTCCTGAAGAAACTGCAGTCTCCATCGTGTCGCAAATCATTGCCGAGCGCACCGGACGCCAAGCCCAACCCCTCGCCATCACCACCGGCCCCATCCACAGGTAGTCATGATCGCAACCATCCCGCCTCCACCCGGTTACGGTCAAACCGACTCTTCAGGCACTTCAGAGTCCACCCTCCCAACTGGTACCGCTGCCGTAGTTCTCGCTGCCGGTGCCGGCGAACGCTTCAACACCGTCCCTCACAAACTCTTGACAAAAATCAACGGCACCCCGCTCGTGCGCATCGCCGTCAACTCCGCCCTCGCCGCTAATTTCGATGAAACCATCGTCGTGATGGGCGCTATCGATCTCCTCGGTGTACTGCCTTTAGAGGTGACAGTCCTCCAAAACGATGCATGGAACCAAGGCCAAGCCACATCGCTAATGGCAGCAATCAACTACGCCGGTTCTCGCGGTCATCGAGCCGTTGTCGTCGGACTCGGCGACCAACCCGGAATCCCCACCGCTGCATGGCAAGCCGTCGGCACCGCCGATGCCGACCTCGCCATCGCTGAATTCAGCGACTCAAACGGCGACGACCTCCGCTGCCCGCCCACCAAAATCGGTGCAGCATTTTGGAGCCATCTACCCCTGACCGGCGACGAAGGCGCACGCGGCCTAATACGGCGAAAAGGCGATTTAGTCCAAGCGGTACCCTGCGAAGGCAACCCTGCCGACATAGATACACCGGAGGACTTGGCATTATGGAAATCTCAAACTCCTTCGACGTAAACAGCCCAATTTCTCAAGTCTGGGCAGTTCTCACCGACTTGGAACGCATCGCCCCATGCCTGCCCGGAGCTGAACTCACCCAAAGCACCCCCGAGCAGAACCACTCCGGCATCATCTATGAAGGTGTTATCAAGGTCAAGGTCGGTCCCGTGTCGGTCAAATACAACGGCACCGCTAGCTTCACCGAACTCGACGAAGCAAACCACCGAGCAGTCCTTGTCGCCAATGGCACCGGTGCTGCCGGTGCCGGCAACGCATCTGCCACTATCACCGCCCACCTCGAAGCCCTTGACGATTCCAGCACCCGTGTCCATGTCGACACCGACATGACCATTACGGGCAAACTCGCCCAGTTCGGCAGAGGCATCATGGGCGACATCAGCTCCAAAATGATGAACCAATTCGCCGACAATCTCTCCCAAGTCCTCGCCGATTAGGTGCCTCCCCCTAACACCACGCAACCCGCTACCGACGTTGCTCAAGTTGCGGAGCTTCTCGGCCGCGAACCCGAAGGTGACTTCGAAGTAGTCGTCCGTGCCGAGCATGGCATTCCGGTCGTAATCCGCAACCATCCGCTGCTCTCAAGTGGACGTCCCATGCCAACCCTCTACTGGCTTGTCGACGCCGACCTACGTCTCCAAGTCAGTCGTCTCGAATCAACCGGTGGTGTCAAGGCAGCCGAAGCCGCTATCGACCCCGCCGAGCTCGCCGCCGCCCACACCCGCTACGCCACCGAACGCGACGCACTAATACCTGCTGACCACACCGGTCCGCGCCCCTCTGATGGTGTCGGCGGCACCCGCCAAGGCGTCAAGTGCCTTCACGCCCACTATGCCTGGCATCTCGCCGGCGGCGACGATCCTGTAGGCCGCTGGGTCGCCCAACAACTCAACACTTAACGACATGGCTATAGCTGCCATCGACTGCGGCACAAACACCACACGTCTGCTCATCGCCGAAAACGCCTCCGCCGCCTCACAACGTCAGTTCCTTGAAAGCCGTGCTGAGATAACTCGCCTCGGCGCCGGCGTTGATAAGACCAACAAGCTCGCCCCCGATGCCATCGCACGCACCCTCGATTGCCTACGTGACTACAAGAAACTGCTCGACCAGCATCAGGTCACTTCCCTGCGAGCCGTCGCCACCTCCGCCACTAGAGACGCCTACAACCGCGCCGACTTCCTAACCGCCGCCACCGCCATTCTCGGCACCGAGATGGAAGTCCTATCAGGCCAAGACGAAGCCAAGCTCAGCTTCCAAGGCGCAACCGCATCCCTTGACCCCGCCACCGGCCCCTTTCTGGTACTCGACATCGGCGGCGGCTCCACCGAACTCTCCTACGGCACACAAGACCAATCCACAGCCATATCAATGGATATCGGCAGCGTGCGCCTCACTGAACAACACATTGCCAATGATCCACCCCTCCCCGAAGAGCTTTCCGCCGTTTTGTCGGTCATCGGCCTCCACCTCGACGACGCCACCCGTGCGCTCGGAGAGTTAGACCCTTCTACCCAGCTGATCGGCGTAGCCGGCACTGTCACCACTATCGCCGCGGTTGAAATCGGTCTCGCCGAATATGACAGCGACGCCATTCATCATTTCAACCTCAGCAAAGCCGCCGCCGAAGACGTTTTCCGCAACCTCGCCGTCGAACCCCTAGCAGATCGCATCCACAACCCTGGCCTTGACCCTCGCCGAGCTGATGTAATCGTCGCCGGTGCCTGCATCCTCGTCGGCGTAATGCGCCACTTCGGTTTCAGCGACTGCCTTGTCTCCGAATCCGACCTTTTAGATTCCTTACTCCTAGATTTAGACCCTAAGGCACCCGACCTGCTTAGCACGCAATTGACGTAAGCAAGAAATGTGCAAGGAGGGGGTTTGTGCGAGCTTTTGAAACGATCGAGCCGTAGCGAGAAACACTGGGCCTGTGAAGGAAGGGCCGAGCGTTAAGCGGCTTGGTTTCAAAAATCGCACAAACCGCCGACGTTGTAACCATGGCTAGCGTCAAGGCTGTGACGAAGCAGGTCGGACGCCGAGTCATGCTGCGACCTTTAATGGCCCGTGACTTCAACGCGTGGAGAGACGTAAGACGCAGAAATACTGAGTGGCTCAAACAGTGGGAACCAAGGATTCCAGTCGGTGCTTATGACATTGTCGAAGACCCGCAGGGTTTCACCGCACGTTGCGAAGTCCAGTCGCAGGAACGCAGCGACGGCAGGGCTTACGGCTTCGGCATATTCATCGACGGTCATTTGCGTGGCGAGATGAACTTGACCGCGATTCAGCGTGGCCCGTTTCAGTCCTGTTATCTCGGTTACTGGATCGACCAGGACGTTGCTGGCAACGGCTACACGCCCGAAGCATTAGTCGTGGCAATGCGTTTCGGTTTCGAAACCTTGCGATTGCACAGGATGCAGGTCGCAATCGTGCCCCGCAACGCGGCCAGCCTGCGTGTGGTCGAAAAACTAGGCCTGCGCCACGAGGGAACAGCGCAGCGTTACGTGCAGATCAACGGCATCTGGGAAGATCATCATCGTTTTGCGATAACTGTTGAGGAATGGCTTCAGCGTGCCGATGAGCTGTTGCGCAAATGGGTCTTCCCTGACCACGAAACAAGTAGCCGCCCGCAACGTCATTTGACTTCAGTGAAGCTGTAACCCTTGTCCGACACGGACCAACAACCGCGAGGGCTGCGCCGCACCTTCCAATCACTCGGCTACCGCGACTACCGACTGTTTTGGATCAGTGGACTTATTTCCAACACGGGCAGGTTTTTCCAAGTCCTAGCCCTGCCAATCATCATCTGGGAGCTCACCTCTGACCCTCGCTGGGTTGGTTTCACCGGTTTCGCACAGTTCATCCCTATGGCATTAATCGCACCGGTCGCCGGCCCAATAGCCGACCGCTTCCCGCGCCGCAAAGTGCTCCTTGTCACCCAGTCACTGATGCTGGCATTTTCGATGGTGTTCGCCGTCATGTGGTGGAGCGGCATCAAGTCCCCTTGGGCATACGCCGGCGTCGCCCTTTTCGCCGGCACTTCAGCCGGCCTAAACCTCCCCGCTTGGCAAGCCTTCGTCAGCGAACTCGTGCCCCGCAATCTGATGCTCAACGCCATCACCCTCAACTCTGCGCAGTTCAACTCGTCACGCCTCGCCGGCCCTGTCCTCGCAGGCATAACAATCGCCTCCGCTGGTCCCGGAACCGCCTTCACCGTTAACGCAGTCTCGTTCCTAGCTGTAATCGGTGCCCTGTTGTTGATGCGCACACCCGGCACTATCAAACCCAACCCGAAACCCATGCGCCCAATTCATGACATGTTCGACACGATGCGCTACATCCGCACCCGCCCCGGCATCGACATCGCTATCGCCACCGTCAGTCTTGTCGGCTTCTCCGGGTTGTCAATTCAGGTACTGAGCGTGATCTTCGCCGAAGAAAACTTCGACCAAGGCCCCGAGGGTTACGGACTCATGTTGACCATGCTCGGCGTAGGCACTGTCATATGCGTCCCCTTCGTAGCTTCACTCGGTGATTGGATGCCCCGTTCAAAAATCCAAGCCGTTTCGCTATGCGTCTACGGGTTGGCGCTACTCAGCCTGGCATTATCGCCAACTTTTTTCCTCGCGCTCGTTTCGATGGCATTCGTCGGAGCGGCTCACCTCACCACAGCCAGCACGCTCAACACAACCGTCCAGCTCCAAGTCGACGAAGAAGGTCGCCGAGCCCAAGTCCTCGCGGTCTACATGATGGCGTTGCTGTTCTCAGCACCCTTAGGTCAGCTTGTCTTAGGACAACTCATTGACGTCATCGGCACCCGACCTACCTTCGCCCTCTCAGGCGCAGCCCTGCTCGCCGCAACGCTCGCACTGATCCTTAGCGGACGTCTCAAGCGTTTCGATTGCGAAGACGGTGTCTACGAACCAGATGTCTTCCCCGAAGTCCATCCCACAACTCCAGCTCCACCCTGCCCCCGCCCTACGTAGCCATTCGTTTACTCCGGCCCCTAGGCGTTGACCCTAAGCGTTGACCCTAAGCATTGACATAGTTAGTCCTTTCTTCCAAATACTTAGTCCCCTCCTCGCATTCCACCTGAAGAGTGCACCAGTTGCAAGGCGGTCCCGTGTTCTTCTTCGGCGTCGTCTTGTCCTGAGTCAGTTCCTGGTGTCGTCCAATGGCATCAGCAACTCGCCGAATCGTCGCATCTAGGAGCTCTTGACTGACTTCTTCCACAGACAAGTCCCCATCATCTAGATACAACGACATCAGCAACCGCGGCGGCACTCCGCTGCGCATCGTCTCCAACAACGCATAGAACCGCAAGTCGTCTCGATGGTTTGGTTGTTGCCAACCAGTCTTGAAATCAATGATGACCTTGTTCGCCACCAAGCCGTCGTCAGCTTCGGCACTCTTATCGCCATCAGATTTGTCACTCCAAGATTCGCCATCTTCGACAGCTTCCTTTGCGCCGGCAGGCTCCCCAGCGCCTGGATTAAGCACCAGGTCAACTACTCCGCTGAGCCTCACTTTTCCACCAAGCAATGTCCCTGCGAGCCGAGTCTCTGTCACAGGATTCATGCTGTTATTAATTGGCGGAAAGCACTCCACAATCTTGCTTACCCGCTCCACCACACCCGATTTCAAGGTTGCCATATCTGCTTCGGAACAATCCTGCAAGAAGGCTGCCATGCTCTCGTTATCCGACATCATTTGTTCCACCGCGTCCATAACTAGTTGCTCTACCGCCGCATCGGCAAGATCGTTGGCATTGATACCGCCTTCCATATTGAACGCAAGCTCCAGTGCCTTGTGGCTCACCGTCCCCACAGCATTCTTGGTATTCCACTCAAATTTGTGAAACCGTTCCGCTAAAAACTTTTCCTCACACCCCAGCACTCCGCTAAGCCGATGCTTGTTAAAGAACACCTCGTGGTCTCCGTCAGCCAGTTTCGGCGCCTTGTCATTAATCGCATCTTCCAAGCGCTCCTTGGCAGTAATCCGTATGTCGCGCGGAAACACCGGTCGCTGATCTGCTGGCACTTCCAGCACCGCCAGCACCGACTCCTGCACCGGATTCAAACCCGTCCCGATTGGTGTCATTTCACTCATTATTTCGCCTTTCCGTTGAGCTGATCTATGTCTAGCGGAGGGGTATGACACAAGTCGGGAACCACGAGCTTTGATTTAGTGTCATACCCCTGTGCGAATATTTTCACATGACCACAAATGCACTTGACTTTGCCGAGCTTGCTCGGCACATCGTCCAAGCTCTGGCAGGTTCCGACCTTGTCGTGCCCACCTTTGCAAGCCCTCCAAAGGATCCCGACGTGGATCGCTCCATCAAGCGGCGCAACGGCTCGCCGC
>JAAXHB010000018.1 GCA_012271125.1 Actinomycetota bacterium
TTCTGGTCCTGAGTCCTTTAGTTCAGATTCGTTTGACACTGGGTCTGACGCGTCCATTGACAGCTTCGTGCCTGCCAAAGCATCATCAGACATTTTTTCGTTAGACGTCTTTTCTTTGGGCATCTGTCTCTCTGCAACAATTTTTACGTACTGAATGCGTGCCGTTAGCGGCACTAAATTTAGGCTAGTCCGCTATCGCCACAGTATTGCTGAACTCATTGCTGAACTCTTCTTACTTACTTGCGTCCCCACGAGCCGTCTTCAACTCCGTAAGACTTAACTATCCACTCCCTTCATCACATACTTCATCTCGATAGACGCAAAGCCAAAGCGTCTTCTTCAACAACCCCGTCCAACCCATCACTCACGTCGTCACTTCCGCCATCACTTACGTCGCCGTCAGTGTCCTCGCCACCCCCTCCACCTCCACCTACGTCGCCGTCAGTATCCTCGCCACCCCCTCCACCTATCCCCACTCCAGCACCATCCCCAGCGCCATCCTCCAATGTCCTCCAGCCCCTGATGCCCCCAGGCCAGCGATTTGGGTTGGCGTTACTGCTGTGGGTTATCGGCATCATGGGAGTCGTTGCTGTCAGCGTCGGCCTTGAGCTGTTTACCAACGTTGATCTAGACAACCCTTCCATCGGCTGGATAGTCCTACTTCAAACCCCGATATGGGTCGCTTTTCTCGGCGGAATGCGGTTTGCCCGCCGTTTCAACCTCAACTGGCGTCACCAACTCGCTTGGCGTATACGCCGCTCCGACATAGCTCTCGGGCTTGGAGTTGGCGTTGCGCTTCAAGTGGTCGTAAACCTCATGTACTGGGGAATTCTTACGTTGTTTGACGGTGCAGATGCCGATGACGTGGCAGAACCCGCCCGCGAGCTTGCCGAAAACGTTGTAAGTCCACTTGAAATCCTTGCGTTAGTGCTGTTGGCAGTAGTGATGGCACCGCTAGTTGAAGAACTCTTATTCCGCGGCTTGATACAAGGCGCTATCAGCGACAAGTTCGGACATTTGCTCGGAGTGGGTGCCTCCTCCGTGCTCTTTGGCCTGTCGCATTTTCAAGGCATTCAACTACCCGCGCTTATCTTGGTCGGCATAGCCAATGGATTGCTCGTGTGGAAGACCAAACGCATTGGCCCAGCCTTTTGGTCACACTTATCGTTCAATGGCGTCACTACCCTCATACTCACCCTGTGACATCCTTTCCGCACCCCTAAACCAGGCATTCATTTGACCCCATGAAACCTTTCCGCACTCCTAAACCAGGCACTTATTTAACCCTTATTTGACCCTATGAAATTTGACCCTATGAACGACGAGCAACCCTCCAAAGCACGCCGAGTAGCAGCGTTTTTCACAACGCCTGCCAAACCCCTCGTAACCCCGTCGTCGACCAAGTTCTCACGCGTCCAAACCATCGCAACCGCAGTACTTGTTGCAGTTGTCTTATGGTTTTTGGTCGCAAGCCTGCGACCATGGCTTTGGTTTCTTGACACCACACCAACCGGCGGCGACCTCGGCGCTCACGTATGGGCACCGGCATACCTACGTGACGTGCTATTGCCAGAGTTCAGGCTCACAGGTTGGACACACGACTGGTATGTCGGCTTTCCTGCCTTCACTTTTTACATGGTGCTTCCGTCTTTGTATGTCATCATCGCAGAAGCTGGGATCAATCTTGGCGAAGAGATTTGGGCACACCTCGGAGTTTTGACGTTGGCGGGCTTCGCCGGTTGGCGTTACCTAGCAACACGTCACAACGAAACCATCGATCCAACCAGCCCATCCGACAAGTCATCTCTAACGATCCCTCAGCGCCTTAACCCTGTCCTCTGGCTCGGCGTCGCTGCATGCACCGTTGCCGCCCTATGCCTGCTACAGATACTCAACCTTTTCGATGGGCGAACGGTGCCTACTGGACTATTCGGCGACGTCACCTACAACGACGTCACATTCGACCGTGCCGTCGCAATCGTTGCCGTGCCCGCAGCACTTTTTGTTCTCGCGTGGCATTTTCTAGACCGGTTCTGGATATCACGCCCATCGGCCAGGTTCATACCTAGTGGAGCGACACGCCTAGCAATAGCCGTCACAGCAGCCGTTTTAGGGGTGCTAGTGGTGCCTTTGCCCTATGGAATCGCTTTGAAACTCATTGTTGTCGCCGGAATGGTGGCGCTGCCCTTTGCCGCGTTTGCGATGGCTCGAATGGGTGGGCTGGCATTCCCAGCTCCCGCACTAGCCGCAGCAGCCACCTTGTTGTTCTTGTTCGACCGCTCCTTCAACATTTACGGCGGCAACCTGCTGTCAACAATGGCGGGCGAGTTCGCCTACTCACTAGGTCTCGCAATATCAGTGGTCTACATTGGCGTCGCAGCCAAAGGCATGGACAGCCAACGTCACTGGCTCGCCGCCGGCGTCCTGCTCGCCCTAAGCGGACTTACGCATCTGTTCTCAGCGTTTTTCGCCCTGGCAGCGACTTTTGCCTTGTTTGTGATCCCGCCATGGCGTCGCAACATCTGGCGAATGCGTCTCAAATGGACTCTTTACACCGGTGCTCTGGCTGCTGCCTTGAGCGCCTGGTGGGTTGTTCCGTTCTGGTGGAACCGAGGGTTGCTCAACGACATGGGCTGGGGCAAAGAAGAACGGTATGTCTCAGCACTTTGGTCGCGTATCCATTTTGACTACGACTTTCTTGTCGACAATCCGCCTCTCAAGTTGTTTGTCGTTCTTGCCGCAATTGGTGCTGTCACCGCCATTGTCCGCCGCCAACGCCTCACCACTGCACTAGCGCTGACCTGTGGAATCTTCGCCATCGCATTCGTCTTGTTGCCAGAGGGACGCCTTTGGAATGTGCGTCTGTTGCCGTTCTATTACCTGTGCATTTACTTGGTTGCTCTGCTTGGTATTGCCAGCCTTGGCCAAGTCGTGCTTAGCAAAGCCCGCAAGCTGGTGCCGTCACGCAAACAGCCACGCCTTATTACCGTGTCTCTCACAAGCATCGCGTCCGTCGCAATATTGGCGATTTTGGTCATGACCGGACTGCCGCTGCGGAGCTTGCCTTGGGGCAGCGTCGATGACGGCACCTATCAGTGGGGGCCGTTTAACTCCAGCGAGATCAACGTTGGCTCCTATTGGCTTGAATATGACTTTGAGGGTTACGAGCGCAAAAACCCCACAAGCGGCGGCGGTGGAACCAGCGAATACATGGCACTGATTGAAACCATGGAAGAAGTTGGTGCCACATACGGTTGCGGGCCGTCCTTGTGGGAGTACAACAAGGACAGGCTCGCCTCCTATGGCACGCCGATGGCACCCATGCTTTTGCCGTATTACAGCGACGGCTGTATCGGCTCTCTTGAGGGCTTGTACTTCGAGGCGTCTGCCACAGCGCCGTATCACTTCTTGATGCAGTCGGAGCTTTCCGAGGGACCATCTCGAGCGCAACGTGACCTGCCCTATGGCGCTCTCAACGTTGACTTCGGTGCTGAACATCTACGCCAAATGGGTGTGCGCTACTACATCGCCACTACCGAAGCTGCCCGTGAACAGGCTCGTGCTAGCAACAAGTTGATCGAGCTGGTCGACTCCGGTGCGTGGGTCGTGTTTGGCGTGTCTGAAAGCGTTCGTGTTGAGGCACTGCGTGAGCTGCCGATTGTGGTGACAGATTTGGACGTCGCCGACGTTGATTGGCTCGAGCTATCAGTGGGCGCGTTTCTGATGGGAGAGACTGCTCCGATTCTTGCTACCGAAGGCCCGGAAAAGTGGCCTCGCATGTCCTTAGAGACGCTAACCGACGAGCTGGCTTCTGCCCGTGTCGACGACTTGAACTATCCAGGCCGTTCAGATCGCGAACGAGCCATGTATGTTCTTTCTGAGCAGCTAGACAATCTGGTGCCACGAGTCGCCATAAACAGTGACGCGACCAGCGACGCTCAGGTAAGCAACATTGTCCGTGATCAGCACTCTTTGAGATTTGACGTCGACACAGTGGGTGTTCCTGTGGTCGTGCGCACGTCTTATTTCCCCAACTGGAAAGCTGACGGAGCTGACGGTCCGTATCGAGTTACGCCCAACCTGATGGTGGTGGTGCCTACTTCTAATCATGTTGAACTCACCTATACCCGCAGTCCAATCCAATGGGCATCGTCGACGGTGTCGCTCATCGGCCTACTTGCGCTTGTAGCAATACCTCTTCGCCGTCACCTCCGCCAAGATGGCTAGCCCTCCTCAGCTCTCAGTTGTTATTCCCGCATTTAGAGAGTCTGCACGAATCGCTTCAACTTTGACCAAACTCCGAGATGCTCTAGTCGGAGAAGTTGAGATCATTGTTGTTGACGACGGTTCCGGCGATGCAACCTCAGAAGCAGCAAGCACAGCCGATCAAGTCATCACTTTCCCCACCAACAAAGGCAAAGGCGCAGCCGTACGAGCTGGACTACTCGCCGCCACCGGCGACGTAGTTGTTTTCACCGACGCTGACTTGGCATATCCACCCGCGCAAATACCAACACTTGTTACCGCTATCGAAGCCGGCGCAGAGGTCGTCATCGGCAACCGCCGACACACCGACACGGTCGAATCCACCGAAGCAAGCAATATTCGCTCCTTTGGCAGCAAAGTTGTTCGCACTCTTACCAGTTTGCTCGGACTATGCAGATTCCCCGACAGCCAATGCGGATTAAAGGCATTTCGCCGCGAGGCGGCTCAACAATTGGCATCCAAAGCCGTGATCGACGGATTTGCTTTTGACGTAGAACTGCTGTTTCTGGCGTCCAAAGCAGATATGAAGATTGCACAAGTGCCCGTCGAGGTGGTCAACTCCGAATCATCGTCGGTTCATGTAGTCCGCCACGGGATAGCACTAGCTAAGGACTTGCTCCGCATCCGACTCAGATGGCTCCTGGGTAGCTACAAACATGTCTAACCAACTACTCACGCTTCATTGCCAACATGTATCCGTGTTTCGCGACACATACGCAATACATAGGTGTCTGCATTGATGACTGATTTCAGATGACTGACTTCGACGCAATATTTGACACAATATTTAAGGCATACGACGTTCGCGGTCTTGTCGACACACAAATTGACCCCACCAGCTGCTTTGCCATCGGCAGGAGCTTTGCCCAATTCGCCACTCAACAAGGCTTTGACCGGATTGTGGTTGGTCGCGACATGCGACCCAGCGGAGCAGAGTTGTCTAAAGCCTTTTGTGAAGGTGCCATGAGCGCCATTGACATACATAAAGGTGTCAACGTCACCGACATTGGGCTTTGCGCTACTGAAATGGTGTACTACGCATCGGGCATATTCAAGATTCCTGGGGCGATGTTCACCGCCTCTCATAATCCTGCTGAATACAACGGCATCAAGTTCTGCGGCGCAGGTGCCTCTGCGCTCACCACAGAGCTCATCGACATAAAAAACGCTGCTATCGACTTCGCCAACAATGCGCCACCCAACCCCACTGATCTAGTCGCCACCACTGTGCCTAATCCTCTTGCGCCTAATCCCCTTGCGGTTAATCAAGGACAGCTCACCGAAATTGACTTACTTCCCGACTTCGTTACCCATGTCACCTCATTCCTCACCCCATCATCGACACCGGACACTCCATTTTCCTCCGCAACCATCGCGTCGGATTCCTCCCACCCTCTCAGCTCTACATCCAACCCTCCCCGTTCTACCTCCCAACCTCTTCGCTCTACCCCCCGCCCTCTCCGCATCGTCATCGACGCCGGCAACGGCATGGCAGGTATGGTCGCCCCAGCCATTCTTAGTCCTAACGCATTAGCGGGCACTGCACTTGAAGGAACCCAAGTCGAATACCTCTATGACAACCTAGATGGGACTTTCCCAAACCATCCACCCAATCCTCTTGAGGTTGAGAACCTGCGCGACCTCCAACAACGAGTGCTCGAAATCCAAGCCGATCTTGGCCTTGGTTATGACGGAGACGCCGACCGCGTGTTTGCCGTCGACGAGCAAGGCAAACCCGTCACCGGTTCAACGCTTACCGCCTTGCTTGCCAATGCTTTGCTGAAACGCTTCCCCGGAGCAACTGTCGTTCACAACGCCATATGTTCTCGCTCCGTTTCTAGAACCATCAAAACAGCCGGTGGGGGAGCGGTGCCTAGTCGAGTTGGGCACACCTTTATGAAACAGTCGATGGCAGACCACAACGCGATCTTTGGCGGTGAACATTCCGGCCACTTCTATTTTGGCGACTGCTCTGATCAAAACTCAAACACTCGTAATAACTTCGGCGCAGATAGTTCCATGATTGCCACTGTCCTTGTCTTGGAAGCAATCGCCAACCATGCCGGCACCTTCAGCAGTCTTTTAGCGCCGTTTCAAAGTCATTACGCATCAGGTGAACTCAACACTAGCGTCTCCGATACAGCAGCGGTAATCAACAGCGTCTCTGAGCATTACCAAGACGCTCAACAAAGTCGCCTTGACGGGTTGACCGTCGATTTTGACGACTGGTGGTTCAACCTGCGCCCTTCAAACACCGAACCCTTGTTGCGTCTAAACGTGGAAGTAACTAACGCAGATGCCTTAGACAACCGCATAACCGAAGTCCAAGGACTGCTAGCCGTTCACGGTTGACGCCAACGGATTGCTCATGCCCTAGGTGCGGTGGCAACGTCTCCTGCAGATGCTGACGTATAGCCGAGATGCGCGCAAGTTAGCGTCAAGGCATGGCACTAGACCCCAGATTGCTGGAAATCCTTGCCTGTCCAAACGACAAGGGCACATTGCTTTACTTCGAAGACGAAAACAGTCTCTATAACCCCCGCCTACGTATGCGTTACCGAATCGAAGACAACATTCCGATCATGCTGCTCGAGGAAGCCGAAACTATCGACGACACCGAACACCAGCGTCTAGTCGACAAATCCACAGGCAGCTAACTATCGACACTCCGACAGTGCCAATCCCCAATAGAGCCAATCGCAGAAGAGACGTGTTTTGTATCGACTAGAGGGAGTTGTCAAGCACTATCGGTGGGGTTCAACTACCGCTCTACCTGAGCTGCTAGGGGTTGAGTCGGATGGCAAGCCTTGGGCGGAAATCTGGTTCGGTTCGCACCCATCATCTCCGTCAAAGCTCATCGATGCTGACCCAGATGCGATCAAGCAATTTGCTGAGCTGCCCTTCATGGTCAAGCTCCTCGCTGCCGCGGAGCCGCTGTCGCTTCAGGTTCACCCCAATGCGCAACAAGCTAAGGATGGCTATGAACGCGAAAACATAGCCGGTATTGCTTTGGATGACCCGGCTCGCATCTTTGTTGATCCTCACCCAAAGCCTGAGCTCATTGTCGCTCTCGACACATTTGAAGCTCTGTGCGGATTTCGCAACCTCATCGACTCAGCTTCTCTGCTTGAGTCGCTGGCTATTCCCCAACTTGCCTGGATGACCGCATCATTACAAGACGCTTCCCCCGATCCCCAAAGCACTACCTCACCTGACACTCAAAGCGTTGCCTCATCTGACGCCTTACATGCACTCATCTCTCAAATAATGCACCTAGACAAAAACACCATTACAAACGCCCTCAAAGCTCTCGCTGAACTCAACCCACAAACCTTCCCCTCTGCACACCCCGCCTCTGGCAACTCCACCTCTGGCAACTTCGCTGCCGCTGTAGATCTCGCTCAGCGTTACCCAAACGATCCAGCTGTGCTTGTCGCACTCCTTATGAACCATGTGACTCTCGCTCCTGGAGAGGCGCTGTTTTTGGACGCAGGTATGGCTCACTGCTATCTCCGCGGAACAGTGTTAGAAGTATTGACTAATTCCGACAATGTCATCCGCGGTGGCCTCACCACCAAACACGTCGCCCCTGAAATTTTCTGCGAACACATCGCCACCAATACAGAGCCCCTTGACATCCTCACCGAGCCCTATTCGACAAAGCATTTCTCCGTAACCCGTATTGACCCACAAGTCGGTCAAGTCGAGCTCAAAACGACAATTCTCCTATGCGCACAAGGTACGGCTGTAATCGACAACATCTCGCTTCACAAAGGCGAAGCCGCCTGGATCCCCGCCCACGCGTCATTAGTCACGTCCGGCACCGGCACTCTGTTTCATGTCACCACTTCCTAACCATCATCACCCCTCCCACCACCATCTCATCTCCCCACCTCCTTGCCCTACCCCACCTTCCCACACCCACCACCTAGCCATCCTCCCCCTCTCCACCACCTTCTCGTCTCTCCACCGCCTAACCCCGCCACCGCATTTTGCGCTTTAGCTGTCACACTTTTAGCCGATGAATGACTTTCAGGTAGCAGACCTTTCCCTAGCGGAGTTTGGGCGTGTCGAAATCCGCCTAGCCGAAAACGAAATGCCCGGACTCATGGCACTGCGAGCCAAATACACCGACACTCAACCCCTTAAAGGTGCTCGTATCGCCGGCTCTCTTCACATGACCGTTCAAACCGCGGTTCTTATCGAAACCTTGACCGCTCTGGGTGCACAGGTGCGCTGGGCGAGCTGCAACATTTTCTCAACTCAAGATCATGCCGCCGCTGCTGTAGCGGTTGGCGCAAACGGCACAGCTGATGCTCCCCAAGGCGTGCCAGTGTTCGCTTGGAAAGGCGAAACCCTTGCCGAGTACTGGTGGGCAACCACGCAAATTTTCACATGGCCCAACAATGAGTCCCCGAATCTGATCTTGGACGACGGCGGTGATGCTACCCTGTTCATCCACAAGGGTCTCCAATACGAACGCTCCGGCCAAATCCCACAACCCACTGCCGACGACTCAGAAGAATGGCAGGCCTTCCTAAACCAGCTTCACGAAATCACCAAAACTGATCCCCAGTTTTTCTCACGAATTGCGCCGACGATCAAAGGCGTCACTGAAGAAACCACCACCGGCGTTCACCGGCTCAAACAAATGCTCGAAGCCGGCAAGTTGCTGTTCCCGGCGATAAACGTCAACGACTCCGTCACCAAGTCCAAGTTCGACAACCTCTATGGCTGTCGCCATTCGCTGCTCGATGGCATCAACCGTGCCACCGATGTAATGATCGGAGGCAAAGTCGCCGTCGTTTGCGGTTTCGGCGACGTCGGCAAGGGTTGCGCCGAGGCGCTTCGAGGACAAGGCGCACGAGTAATCGTCACTGAAATTGATCCGATATGTGCGCTGCAAGCCGCCATGTCCGGCTTTGAGGTGAACACGCTCGAAGCCGTCGTCGAAACCGGCGACATTTTCATCACCGCCACAGGAAGCACCGGCGTCATCCTCGCCGGACACATGACAAAAATGAAGCATCAGGCAATCGTCGGTAACATCGGCCATTTCGACAACGAGATCGACATGGCAGGTCTTAACGCCATGTCCGATGTGCAGCGCATCAACATCAAACCACAGGTTGACGAATACCTATTCGGCGACGGACACTCCGTAATCGTGCTATCCGAAGGCCGGCTACTGAATCTCGGTAACGCCACCGGACATCCCAGCTTTGTGATGTCATGCAGCTTCACCAACCAGGTTCTGGCGCTGATCCAGCTCCACCAAGCCGAACAGTTACCGATTGATGTGACAACGCTTTCACGAGCACTTGACGAAGAAGTCGCCCGTCTACACCTTGATGCCCTAGGAGTGCGCCTAACCCACCTGACCCCAGAACAAGCTAAATACCTAGATATTCCCCAAGACGGCCCCTTCAAAAGCGACGACTACCGCTACTAGCCAAACTCAACACCAAGCTCCACCTAGTTCAATAATCATTCGGCTCAATATCCATTCGACTCAATATCAATTCGAAAGGAACACCCATGTCAGATGTAACCCGCTCCCTGTGGGCGGCACCCGAAACCCTTGACGCACCAGCGCTCGCAGACCTTGCCCGACGCTGCGAAGAGCTCGGCTATAGGCGTCTATGGCTAGGGGAGACCTTTGGACGTGACCCCTTTGCTCAGGCAGCCCACCTAGGTGCTGCCACGACCACGCTCGGCATTGCTACCGGTATCGCCAACGTCTACAACCGCCACCCAGGCGTGATGAAGCAAGGCGCATACACCATCGCTGAGCAAACCTCAGGGCGTTTCACGCTTGGGCTTGGCGTGTCGAGCCCCGTCATTGTCAACAAATTTCGTGGCTTGGACTATGACAAGCCGCTCAGCTACATGCGCTCATACCTTGACGCCATGGACGAAGCTCGCTACATCTCTGTGCCGCCCGAAAATCCGCCACCGGTTCTGCTCGCCGCACTGGGACCAAAGATGCTTGAGCTAGCAGCAGAGCAAACTCAAGGCGCGCATCCCTACAACGTCACCCCTGAGCACACCGCCTTTGCCCGCGAGGTCATGGGCCCCGATGCTGAACTTGCTGTTGAGCAGAAGGTACTACTGTCACAAGACCCTGAGCTGGCGCGTGCCACCGGTGCCAAGGTCATGAAGTTTTACGCCGCCGCTCCGGGATATCGAAACTGTTGGAAACGTCTCGGCTTCAGCGACGACGACATTGACAACATGGAACCACGCTTTGTAGACGCTATGGTCGCCTGGGGTGACGTTGACACCATCGAGGCACGCTTACAGGCTCACGCCGACGCCGGTGCCACCGAAGTCTGTGTTCAACCGCTACACCCAGAGCTAGGCGTTGCTCAAATCGATGACGACGCCATGAAAGCCTTTGCTCCTAGCTGAACAACCTAACAATAAACAATATGTAACCACAAGCACATCTGATATGATGTGAAAATGAATAATAGTGTTCATTTCAACACGGGTCTGGCTGGTCTGTGGGCGTGTTGGCCTCATGTTGGCGACGCAGCCGAACTGATTTGTAGTCTCAAATACACACACGACACCATTGCTCTCACTCCTATAGCCGATGCCATGGCACACCTAGTGAACGACCGTCGACGTTCACTAGAACAGGAACCAGTTCTTACATGGATTCCTTGCACCCCTAGGCGACGTAAGAACCGCGGCTTTGACCAGGCCGAACTTCTAGCCCGCGCAACTGCGCGACGCACCAAGTGTCGGCCACGACCATTGCTGCGCCGCCAGGACGCCGCTTCACAGACCACAAGAAATATTCGCGGGCGTCGTGAAGGTCCACAACTCATGTTGCGTACATCTTTAAGTTCGTCGAGCAAATCCGTGCCCCACACCGTTGTCGTGATCGACGACGTCTACACAACCGGTGCCACTATGCGCTCTGCTGCCGACCTGCTTCTAACCGCTGGAATCCATGCGGTCTACGGACTGGTTGCCACGGCTGCGCCTAACGAAGGCCTGCTCTGGACGTCATATGGAAACTCGCCCCTGCCAGCCAGTCAGAATTCGCGCCAAGTTGCCGCAGTCTTACCAAGATCTGTTCCGGCCAAAATCTGCTCAGGCCAAAATCTGCTCCGGCATCCGCATAGTGCCGCGTAACCTAAGCCTGTCCAAATCCACGAATTCTCTAAGGAGTCACTAAGTGGAAGTTTCAGTCAGCAGCCCGCACATAAACCTGCCGGAGCAAATTGAAAAAACTGCCCGCACCAAGATTGGCAAACTCGGGCGCTTGATGCCAGACCTTGAAACGGCTGTTGTGCGTTTCAAAGAGGCACGCAACCCACGCATCTCCAAATCGCAAACTTGTGAGGTGACCTTGTCGGGTAAGGGGCACAACCTGCGCTGCAAGGTCAGTGCTAGCGACCAACTCGGTGCGCTCGACCTAGCTGTCGACAAGCTTGAACGTCAGATTCGCAAGCTGAGCACTCGCCTCCAGCGAAATCGCCGTGGTGGACGCAAGACCATCCGCACCGCCGAAGACGAATAGTTCGTTCGTTGTTACCGATGCCGTTGCTCATGTTGTCGTCAATGCCGGCATCGTTGTTGTCGTCATCAATACCATCGTCAATGCCGTCAATGTCGTTGTCGTCGTTGTTGCTGTCATCATCATCGTCGCCACTACTTGTTGACAGTTTGGTAGTCGCTAGTGCTTAAGAAGCTGCTGCGCTCTGGAGAGGGACGCAAGCTCAAGGCATTGGAGTCCTTGGTTCCTGACATCAACGCTCTTGAATCTGAACTGTCCGCCATTGACGACGACGCCTTGATCGCCCGCACCACCGACATGCGCTCACGCCTCGACAAGGGCGAAGACCTTGACGACATGCTCATCGAAGCCTTTGCCGTGGTGCGTGAAGCGGCTTGGCGGGTTCTAGGACAACGTCATTACGACGTTCAACTCGTCGGGGGAGCAGCGCTGCACCTTGGCTGGGTTGCTGAAATGAAAACCGGTGAGGGCAAAACGCTCACATCGACCTTGCCTGTTTATTTAAACGGTGTCGCCGGCAAGGGTGTTCATGTCGTCACCGTCAACGATTACCTCGCGAGCCGTGACGCCGAATGGATGGGTCGCCTTTACAAATGGCTGGGTCTGACTGTTGGCCTAGTCGTGCCTGGTGGCAGTCGAGACGCTGCGTTCAAACGTTCCCAATACGACTGCGACATCACCTACGGCACTAATAACGAGCTCGGCTTTGACTATTTGCGAGACAACATGGCAATGCGTGCCGAAGCCCGGGTCCAGAGGGGGCACCACTACTGCCTAGTGGACGAGGTTGACTCGATTCTCATTGATGAGGCACGAACGCCGCTGATTATCAGCGGCCAAGTCGCTGACGCC
Source organism: Actinomycetota bacterium (assembly GCA_012271125.1). Taxonomy (GTDB): domain Bacteria; phylum Actinomycetota; class Acidimicrobiia; order Acidimicrobiales; family Aldehydirespiratoraceae; genus JAAXHB01. Next base: position 12,650 of record JAAXHB010000018.1, read on the forward strand.
GCCAAGCTTTATGTCCGCTTCGCTGGTATTGCTCGAAATCTGCGCCGTGACGTCCACTACGAAGTCGACGAAGAGAAACGTTCTGTGGCACCCCTTGAGGAGGGTGTCCACGCAGTCGAAGCTGAGTTTGGCCTTGACAATCTCTATGACGACGTTTCTCACAACCTGATTCATCAGCTGCAGGCGGCGTTGCGTGCCAAGGAGTTGTACCGCAAAGACCGTGACTACATCATTGACAAGAATCAGGTCAAGATCGTCGATGAGTTCACTGGCCGAGTGCTTGAAGGCAGACGATGGTCAGATGGCATTCATCAAGCTGTTGAAGCCAAAGAGGGTGTCACTATCAAGGAAGAGAATCAGACTCTGGCGACGGTCACCTTGCAGAACTATTACCGCCTTTATGACCGCCTTGCCGGAATGACCGGCACCGCCCAGACCGAGGCAAGCGAGCTTGTGTCTACCTATGGGCTGCATGTTGTGAGCGTGCCAACGCATCGCCCGCTGATTCGCGAGGATCAAGCTGATCTGATTTACAAGACCGAGGATGCCAAGTTCGGTGCTTGCGTGGCTGACATTCGAGAGCGTTACAAGCGTGGTCAGCCGGTGCTAGTCGGTACGGTGTCGGTGGAGAAGTCTGAGAAGTTGTCTCGTCTACTTGAGCGTGAAGGCGTAGCTCACGAGGTGTTAAACGCCAAGCAGCATCATCGTGAAGCTGAGATTGTCACCCAGGCCGGCCGTCTTGGAGCGGTGACAGTGGCAACGAACATGGCAGGCCGTGGCGTCGACATTCTCTTGGGCGGCAACCCTGAGGGTTTGGCTGCCAAAGACTTGCGAGCCGAAGGTTTAGATGCGGCAACGCCGGAGGGTACGGCTCGTTTTTCTGAACTGGTCGCCAAGCATCAAGTTCACACCGATGCCGAGCGTGAGCAAGTGCTTGAGCAAGGCGGCCTGTATGTGCTTGGCACTGAACGTCATGAGAGTCGTCGCATTGATAATCAGTTGCGCGGTCGTTCCGGTCGTCAAGGCGACCCTGGTGAGAGTCGTTTTTATCTGTCTTTGGAAGATGATTTAATGCGCTTGTTTGCTACGGGTGCCATGAACTGGGTCATGGAAAAAGCGTTGCCTGATGATGTCCCCATTGAGGCAAACATGGTCACCAAAGCCATCGAGCGGGCGCAAAACACCGTCGAGCAGCGAAACGCCGAAACCCGCAAGAACGTCCTCAAATACGACGAGGTCATGGACGCTCAACGCAAGGTCATCTACAAGCGGCGTTCACAGATTCTCGACGGTGCCGACTTGCGCGCCGAAGCGCTGGAACATCTTGAGTCGGCGATTTCTGAAATCGTTGACGTCCACTGCGAGAGCGAGCACAGCGAAGAATGGGATATTGACGGGTTGTGCAGCGAGATTGCGACCTTGTGGCCTGGTGGAGTAGGGGAGTCAAGCGACGACCTACTGGAGTCTGCTCACTCGGCTGAAGGACTTGTGGCAACCCTTACAGAAGCCGGCATCGCTCATTACGAGCAGCGTGAGGCTGAGCTGGGTTCAGAAGTCATACGTCAAGTTGAGCGTCAGGTGTTGTTGCAAATCCTTGACCAACGCTGGATCGCGCATCTCAAGGAAATGGACTTGTTGCGTGAGGGCATTCACCTGCGGGCTATGGGTCAAAAAGATCCAGCCACTGAATGGCAGCGTGAAGGCTTTGACATGTTTCAACAGCTCATGGCTGGCATTGCCAAGGACTTTGTGCGCTATGTGATGCATGTGCGCGCCGAAGCCGAGCAAACCTCACAGCAGCGTCTTGCCACACAGCAGCGTTTTGTAGGCGTCAACGCTGCCAAGACCGACGTCATCGCAAGTGCCGGTGCTGCTAGCACTAACGGCTCAACGCCAGTCGTCACTCCTCAGACAACACCACGCCAAAATCAGCCACGCAACCGGACTCCGGTTGTGAAAACAGACAATGAACGTGTCGGGCGTAATGACCCGTGCACTTGCGGAAGTGGCAAAAAATACAAGCAGTGTCACGGTAGGCCAGGCGTCCTCGCCGAAGCCTGACCGCTTCGGTTCGAGCCCCAACCGCTCCGAGCGTCCTAGTCGCGTATCATGGCACAAGACCATTCCGACGAACTCAAGACTCTGCGCAGTCGTCTAGTCGAGGCTGAGTCCTATCTTCGCATCGACGTTCAACGTCAACGTTGCCAAGAGCTCGAAGTTGAGTCGTCTCGCCCTGACCTCTGGGATGACCCCGAGAAGGCTCGAGCTGTCACTTCGGAGCTCAGCGCTGTCAATGACGACATCAGCACTTACGATCAGCTCGTCTCTGGCATCGCCGATGCCACTGTCCTAAACGAACTCGCAGCCGAAGAAAACGATGACGCCACTGCTGCTGAAACCTTCGCCGCTATCGAGGTACTGTCACAACGATTCGATCAACTAGAGCTGCGTGCCCTATTTATCGGCGAGTTTGACGAGCATGACGCGATATGTCAGGTCAAATCCGGCGAAGGCGGCACTGACGCTCAGGATTGGACTGAGATGCTCCTTCGCATGTATCGCCGCTGGGCAGAACGCCGCGGCTTCGAAGTAGAGGTCACCGCAGCATCACCAGGCACCGAAGCCGGCTATTCAAGCGTCGATTTTCTCATTAAGGGTCGCCACGCTTACGGTTGGCTGCGTTCTGAGCATGGCATCCATCGCCTGGTTCGCATTTCGCCGTTCAACAATGAGGGCAAACGCCAGACGTCGTTTGCTGCGCTGGAAGTCGCCCCTTTTTTCGACCAAGCTTCCAATGAGGTGATGATCGACGACAAGGAGCTGCGCATCGACACTTACCGTTCATCTGGTGCCGGTGGTCAGCATGTCAATGTGACCGACTCGGCGGTTCGCATCACCCATTTGCCTACGGGTATTGTGACAAGCTGTCAAAACGAACGTAGCCAACACCAGAACAAGGAACGGGCGATGCAGATGCTGGCAGCCAAGTTGGCCGACGTGGAACGCAAGAAGCGTGACGCTGAGCTTGCCGGCATCAAGGGAGAGCAACAAAATGTCGGATTCGGTAGCCAGATTCGCAGCTACGTAATGCAGCCCTACCAGCTAGTCAAAGACCTGCGCTCTTCACATCAAAGCGCCAACGTTGACGACGTCCTCGGCGGCAATCTTGACCCGTTTATGGCTGCCTGGCTGCAGTGGTCGCGTGCCCAGTAACCCGTCAATTCAGCGACTAACAGTACGTGTCTTGCCTGCCACGACCGCACCTAGCCCTGCTGCCACACCAACTCCTGCCTTCGCGCCAACCTCATCTATATTCCTTGCTCCATGATTCGCCTCGAAAACGTCACTAAGGTCTTTAAGGGCGACGTTGTCGCTTTGCGTGACGCCAGCATCGACATAACCAAAGGCGAGTTCGCGTTTCTTGTAGGCCCGTCTGGGTCGGGCAAATCCACTTTTTTGCGCCTGATCAACCGAGAAGAGGTGCCTGAGCACGGCAAAATCCATGTCGCCGGTCGTGATATTGCTTCTTTGACGTCCTGGAGAGTGCCTTACCTGCGTCGCAACATTGGCTACATTTTTCAGGACTTCAAGCTGCTGCCTAAAAAGACGGTTGCGGAAAATGTTGCTTTCGCTCTTGAGGTCATCGGCAAGCCTCGTGCTGTTATCCGCCATCAAGTGCCGGCGATTTTGGATCTGGTCGGGTTGTCTCGCAAGCGTGACCGCTTCCCGGCTGAGCTTTCCGGCGGTGAACAACAACGTGTTTCCATCGCCAGGGCATTTGTAAACAAGCCGCTGATCTTGCTCGCCGATGAGCCCACCGGCAACCTTGATCCGGCTACATCTGAAGGCATCATGAAACTGCTGGAGCGAATCAACGCCACCGGCACAACGGTTGTGATGGCAACCCATGACCGCAGCATCGTCGACACGATGCGTCAACGCGTGGTGGAGCTTGACCGTGGCGTGATTGTGCGTGATCAAGCCCGCGGCGTCTACGAATAACTGATGTTCAATCACCGCTACGCGCTGCGTGAAACTGGGCAAAACTTGCGCCGCAACTGGCTGCTTGCCTTCGCCACGATCATCACTGTTGGCGTGTCTTTGGCGATGTTTGGCAGCTTCCGCCTCTTTCAAATAGCGGTCGATAGTGCCACCGAGCGTTGGAAAGACGGCATCGAGTTTGTTGTTTGGATGAACCCTGACGTGTCACCAACCGAAGACCAGGCAATATTGAACCAGTTGCAGGAAAGCCCTGGGGTGGCGAACTGGGTGTTTGTTGATCAGTTCGAGGCATATGAGGAAATGAAGGTCTTCTTTGCGGACTCACCAGAGCTGGTTGAAGAAATTGTCCCTGAGGACTTGCCACCGTCGTATCGGGTCGTGCCAGTTGATCCTGATCTAGATGTTGTCCAAGAGCTCGGCCAACAATTTGACGGTCTGCCTGGCGTGCGAGATGTCGTTTTTGCTGGTGACGCCATCCGCGACGTCCAAGGCCTTGCCGACCGCACCGGACGAGTCCTGTTTATTGGTTCGATTTTTTTGCTTTGCGCATCGACTTTGCTGATCTTGAACACGTTGGCAATAGCCATCACCAACCGACGTCAAGAGATCGAGATCATGGGCGTGGTCGGTGCTACTAAATGGTTTATCAGAGTGCCGTTCATGCTTGAGAGCCTTGTCCAGGCAGGTCTGGGGGCTCTGCTAGCTATTGGCAGCAATTTGTTGTTGCGTGCTTATGTGATCGATAGTTTCAGCGATGCCGATGCCATCAGGTTGCTTTCCGGCTTTCGAGTCGACGACGGTGCAATGTTGAGCACCAATTTGCTTGTCTTGGCTATTGCAGGAGTTGTGTCCTTGCTGGGCGCAGCCGGTGCCGTCACCCTCTATCTAGATAAGTAACTATGCCGCTAACTACGTGGCCAGCACCTCGGCAACTAATACCACACCAGCCGCTACGCGGCCAGCACCTCGTCAACTAGTCCCCACTCCAGCCGCTACGCGGCCAGCACCTCATCGGGGGAGTGGTAGTCAGTGTTTAGGGCTTGTGCTACTGCTGGTTCGGTGATCTTGCCTTCATAAACCGTTAGACCTGCTCGCAGACCAGCGTCGCTGCGCATGGCGTCAATCGGACCTTGGTCAACGATCTTGAGCAGGTAGGGGAGTGTGGCGTTGTTCAATGCCTGTGTTGACGTTCTCGGCACCGCGCCAGGCATGTTGGCAACGCAGTAATGAACGACGTCGTCGACCACGTAGGTCGGGTCGGTGTGGGTAGTCGCTTTGGAGGTTTCACAACAGCCGCCCTGATCGATAGCAACGTCGACGAGAACAGATCCTGGGTTCATCTCCTTGAGCATCGCCGCGGTGACTAGATGTGGCGCTTTGGCACCTGGCACTAACACGGCACCAATTACGAGGTCAGCACCAACGACTGAGGCATGGACAGTGGCATGGTTGGAATACTGGGTGCGCACCGCCGGTCCATAGCGCTGGCTGAAGGTTTCAAGAACTTCCACACTGCGATCCAGCACAGTTACATGGGCACCTAGTCCGACAGCCATCTCGGTGGCATGTCGTCCAACAACTCCACCGCCTATTACAGCAACCGACGCCGGTGCTACACCTGGAACTCCGCCAAGAAGCACGCCTCTACCCCCGACGGGTGCTTCCAAGCAACGCGCTCCAGCCTGAACCGACAGCCGTCCTGCTACTTGTGACATTGGGGCTAGCAACGGCAGCCCGCCTCGTGTTCCGACTACGGATTCATAGGCGATGACGGTGGAGCCGCTGTTGATTAGGTCGGTGGCTTGATCCGGGTCTGGGGCAAGGTGAATGTAGGCGAAAAGCGTCTGATCATCGCGCAGAAGCGCACGTTCGGATGCTTGCGGTTCTTTAACTTTGACGACTAAATCAACGCTGCTGTAGACGTCTTCAGCTGTGTCGAGGATGGTCGCGCCGGCGGCTTTGTATTCGTCGTTGCTGAACCCTGCTCCGGCACCAGCGTTGTCTTGAATAAAGACCTCATGGCCTCGTTCGTTGACCTCTTCAACGCTGTCAGGGGTAAGCCCGACACGGCGTTCGGCGGTTTTTACTTCTGTTGGTACACCGATTTTCATAGCGTTATTTTAGGATTGTGTGCCTACCTTAAGTTCATTGAACGGCACGCCTTTGTCGACGCTGATGTCTCGTGGCAGGCCAAGCACCCTGTCGCCGATGATGTTGCGCTGGATTTCTGAGGTGCCACCAGCTATGCCGGCTTGCATGGTGGTTAAGGCATTGCGTTGCCATATGGCGTCGCTGGAGTCAGCCCACGCCATGCCGGACGCTCCAACGATTTCTAGGGACAAATCCCGATACATCGCCAACGATTCTGAAGTTTGCAGTTTGCCAATCGATCCGCCTGGGCCGGGAGTGCGACCTGCTTTGAGCTCTGCTCTGGTTCGCATGGCTACAAGGCTTTGGCAGGTTTCAAGGATGCGCAGCTGTATTAGTCGTTGCCGCAGCGTGGGATTGTCGTTAATGCCCTGCTTGTGACACTCTTCGATGAGCCGGTCTGAGCGTTCGGTGTTGATGCCGGTCGTGTTGCCAGTTCCGATAGCGACGCGTTCATACATGAGCATCGAGGTCGCCAGGTTCCAGCCGTTGTTTAGCTCACCTACTAACGCTGCCGGTGTCCCGTCACCACCAGCGAAACCATCATCCTCCGCGCCCCCAGCTGTCGTCACCCCATCCACAGCCGGCACGATGACGTCGTCAAAGAAAATCTCATTGAAATGCATCGAACCATCGATTTGATGAATTGGTCGAATTGTCACCCCAGGGGCGTTCAGGTCGACAATGAACATGGAGATGCCGCCATGTTTTGGCACCTCGGAATTGGTTCGTGCGATGACGATCCCGTAAGCACAGAGGTGCGCCAACGTTGTCCATACTTTTTGGCCGTTTAGAACCCAGTGATCGCCGTCTCTGGTGGCGGTCATCTGCAAACTGGCAACATCTGATCCGGCACCGGGTTCAGAAAACATTTGACACCAGACATCTTCACCTGAGATGTTGCGTGGCAAATATCGGGCTTTTTGAGCTTCGGTGCCGTGTTCATACAGCATTGGCAGGCACATGCCGTGTGAGATCGTGAGTTCGGTGGTCATGTTCGGATATTTGCCGTACTCGGTGCGCCAGATGCGCTCGTGCGCTTTGGTGAGTCCAGCTCCGCCGTATTCACTCGGATAGGTCAGTCCTGCTAGCCCAGCGTCAGCGAGGGCTTTTTGGAATTTCTGGGCTGCTCCTAGTCGCAGTTCGCCTCGCGGATCGGCTTCACTGCCTCCGGTTATGCCTATGGCGTGCTCGTCGAGGAAGTCCCGACAGCGTTGCCGAAACACCTGTTCTTCCTCATCTGAAAGAACGCTTTCCGCCTCCCCACTCACCGTTTCAAGGTTAGCCCTGCTGCGCTTCTCGCTTACCTAGCCGTCGCCGGTGCTTCCATTATCTGTCACAACTCATTGGTATCGTTGTAACCACACAACGGGGCTGACCGGTTTCGACGTCGGGATCAGAAGGCCACAGCGTGCGACCGGAGTTGCTCAGACTCCTAAAACGGGGCAAAAAGAGAAAAGCCAACACGGACGATCTCGTTCTTGCCGCTTAGACCTAGGTTTAAATAGCAAGAATTATTGCGATCAGAAATGATCGCGGGGCCTGATCGCTGCAGCCTGGCAACAGAAGCAGGGGTGGACGGTAGGGAAAGACCACTGACAGCCGGGAAAGACCGCTGACATCGGAGAAAGATCCGGCGGCGGATTTATCCAATTGACCCGGCAGCGTGGCAGCCGCAAGCCACAATCTCGGGAATGGTCGTAGCAGGCTGGGAATTCACTTGACGGACGAGGGTTCGATTCCCTCCAGCTCCACCCCCCACAGCATCACTCCTCGCTTCACACTCACCAAAATAGTGGTTAATAACACTGATCTACTAGAGCGATCTCAGCTCCGTCTAGTGCGCTGCGACTTCGCGAGTCTCCGCTGCCCTCTCTTTTCTGGCATCCTCTATAGCCACTGACAATATTTTTTCTTCGGCTTTAGTGAGCCCCACTTCAGCTTTTTTCTGGGTGTAGTAGACATCAGGCTGATGATGGTCATAAACATGCGGAGACCGCCTAAACGGAATGTGCCAACGCTCCCAGCCATATGGACGCTCGTCGTAATAGAGCGGAAACGCGCGTCGAAGCCCTTCTGAAGAGAATGAACCAAGTATGCCAACCTTGACACGGTCATTTCCCCAATACTTTTCTTCTAGCTCACGGCCGCGTTTCAATACAGCATCGCTATCAGCAGTCTCCAAACACTCGAGCTGTTTGCAGGCATCAAGATCGTAAGCAATAGCAGCCCAGACTTGCCCCTCTTCTAAATCGGGCACTGCGTCTGCTTCTCTTGTTGGCACTGTCTTCGTGCTCATGACATCCACGCTACCTTTCTCACTTGTTTGATGATTGATTATCTATTTCAGGTGAGATTACGCCTCCAGACGCTGGATGCAAGACAGGGCTGAGACGAACACCTGTAATCCTTCCAATTTTCTGCACCAATGTTTGCTGTTCACTCAAAAAAGCCCAATGATTCACTCGCCGTTGATCCCATTCAGCGCAGAGCGTCGCGATAACACGCAATAGTTGATGAACTATTGCGTCGCCTAGTCCACTCTTGTAGTCAAGACCTGTTTCTTCGGCTAGTTGCTCGTTGTAGCTCGCCCAGATGCTCTGTAAGTGGGTCCTGAGTTGCACTTCTACCATCCACCCATCGAGCTCGACGCAGATGTGTATAGCGCGATAGCCCGATGATCTTGGGTTGTTCACCAGATCACGTATCCACCTCACCCTTATGTTTCGTTCCTTCAAACGTGCAAGAAGTTCATCCTTGACCAATTCAACGGAAGCTTGATCTGGCAAGGTTGCACGACATCCAGCAATGTCGTGAAGGTTGGAAAGCTGTCGATGGGGTTGACGAACTAACTTGGCGATAATTCGGTTCAACTCCTTCAGTCGATGCCCTGCCTCGATTGGAAATCCCGCCCTCTTCACGATGGTAATC
>JAAXHB010000019.1 GCA_012271125.1 Actinomycetota bacterium
CGGAGCTGCAAGCGTCGGGGGCATCATCTGAAGATGCTTTGAAGCCTGACCCCTTGTCGGTGACAACGCATTATCTGAGACCGGTAGTGGGTGAGGTTGATACAGAAGTTCGGTGTCGTTTAGTGCGAGCCGGGCGCACAGTCGCGACGCTTCAGGGCGAGCTATGGCAGGAAGGCACACAACGGCTGTCGGTTAACGCCCTATTGGGCAAACTTCCCACGACAGATACCAGCGACAACACACCAGCTTTCGAAAGCACCAATGGTGCGGCCGTCAAGGGTGCTATTGGTGGTGATAGCGCATTCATTAAGAGGCCGTCAATCACGGTGCCTGCGCCGCCGATTCCTTCGCCTGAAGAGTGTTCGCGCCGTAGCGAGTTAGCCCAAACAGTGCACCTAACGCTGATGTCTCGAGTGGATATTGCTATTCATCCAGACCAAGTTCAGTCGGGTTCAAGTAATCGGGCACGAGTTGACGGCTGGATTCGTTTCAATGATGGGTCGGCACCGTCGACGTTCGCACTGCCGTTCTTTGCTGACGCTTTCCCGCCGGCGTTGTACCCAGTGCTAGGACAAGTTGGTTGGATGCCGACTTTGGAGTTGACCGTTCAAGTCCGCCGTCGCCCATCTCCGGGTTGGATTCAAGGCAGATTTGGAAGCAACGATCTCACCGACGGCTTGATGATCGAATCAGGTCAATTGTGGGATTCTGGGGGCAACCTCGTCGCCCAATCCCGCCAACTCGGAATGCTCCTGTACTAAGCGTTAACTCCCGCTGTCAGAGGTTCGCTAGTCCGTCGCTTTGAGTTCCACTTGTCAACTTGAGCTTGAGCTTGTGACGCAATCTCTTCTAACTCTTGGATCACTGACTGAGACTCGCCCTGAGCTTTGGCTTGCTCAACCATGTCGGCTAGTTCTTTGGCCCGGTTTTCGGGTTGGTAATTGTCTGGAAGACCATCAACTGGAAAAGGCGGATAGTGAACCCGCTCCCCGGGGTGTGTTCGCTCGTCAAAATACTGGGGGTGCGTGACATGTAGGTCTTTGGCATCAAAAGCCGCAAGCAGCACAACCTCGATGCGCTTATTGTGCGAATACTCTTTTTCAAGAGCGCGGTTGACCTTGAAGGCTTCATGGCCATCGTTGTATTCCTCGTAGTAAATCTGCTGGCAGCTGTCATGGTCAAATGCGATCACGAACCAAACAAGTTCGGTACGGGGTTTACGACTCATTGGCATAACGGTAATCCTCTCGTTTGTGGTGTCTAATTCTCGTTATCTCAGCATTGTGATTGTTGAGTCCCAATTGAACACTACAGGCACAGTGTCTGTAGCACTGGAAATTTGGCGTACTAGCTTGTTTCCCTCCACGATCTTGTCGTCTATACCTGCATAGGAATGGGATAGTTCGACGAGCATCTCATGAACTCTTGGTTCACCAAATCCGCTCTTGTAATCGACACCTGTCATGTCAGTTAGAAATTCGGTGTAGTGGGCCCAACGGCTTTGGAGAGTGGTGCGGAGTTGAACCTCAACTCTGAGGCCGTCGTAATTGGTGTAAAGGTGGATAGCTCGATAGCCGGAGGCTTGAGGCTTGGTCACATAGTCACGTACCCGGGTTGGTGTGTCGGTGCGTTGGGCGTATAGGGCAAGAAGCTGGTCCATAACGCGAGATACATCTTCTTGTGTGGGCAGTGTGGCACGGCAACCTGCAATGTCTTGCATCTTGGACACTGTGAGCCACGTTTGACGACGGCTTAGCTTGTCGATGATCGTTTCAGTTTTCTTAATGCGACTGGTGCCCTCCCAGCTGAGTCCTACTAGGGCAAGTGTTGTTTCGAGATCAGCGACAGCGCTTGCTAGAGCTATCGTGTGCCTGTTACAGAAGTCCTCGACAATGACGAGAGCACGATCCAGAGCTTGCTCATCTGGGGTTTCGATTTTGCCCGTTGCGAGGTCGCAGAGGAGTTTGGCGGCGCGGTCTAGTTCTTTGTTGGAGTACCACCTCTCAGCTATGGCTGACACCATATCAAATAAAATGACATATCAACAACCTAAACAAAATTAGATTAATTTCGCTTTTATGCAATAAATGAATGAAAGGCACTGAACATGGCGGGTAGGGGGTTGGCGGATTGGTGCGAAAGGGGTAACTGCTGGGTTGGGTGGAAGGTGAGGCGTGGTGAGGTAGGGCAGTCGAGTCGTGGAGGCTGGTTCAGGGGTTAGCGGCCGTTGGAGGTGGTGGGGTTGTTGAAGTCTTCGTAAAGCCCTTCGGGGAGTGCGGCGAGGGCGGTCATTTCGGTGCCGACACGGGTGATGATCTTGACAGCGACGGAATTGCCCTTGCTGGGTGGGTCAAAGGCTTGTGAATCGGTGCCGCAGAGCAGTTTCTCTGCTTCGGGGTCTAGGTCTTTGCCGAGGGCAGCGACAAGGTTCTTGATTTGACGGTCACCTCGCGTGTAGCCCGGGAGGTAGACGAAGCGGGGGAAGAAGCCGGTGCGGTCATGGTCGGTGTCGATCATCCAGCAGTCAATGTCGTCGGCTTGTGCGGACTTGACTTGGCCGTTGGTTGGGTTAAAGGTGTCGTAGCCACGAATTGAGACGGTTAGTTGGGTCTCGGTGTCATCTGACCAGTCGCAGGAGACGTCGGGTTCGCCGAGCAGGGTTAGGGCACCGGCGTCTTCGGTCTTTGCCAAGCCTGGGATCCGCAAATCTCGCGACGCTTGGACTTGATGAACTGTGACTGGACCTTTTTGCCCACCGCCGGCAACGTTCTCGAAGGCGTAAGCAACGATGATCAGGTCTTTGATGTCGGTGTTGACCCGTCGCGCTTCGGTGGCGGCTTCTGCTGCAAGCCCTTCTGTGACGGTGACGTCTTGCGCTGCAAGCATTACCGCGGCGGTTAGGCGTTTTTCACGTCCCGATACTGAGCAGTCAGCTTCCCAGCCAATGAGGTTTCCTTCGGGCCAAACACGAATTTCATCGACCATAAAGACCTCGTTGCCGTCAGCATCACGGATTGGCAAACCTCTTAGAGCTGCGAGCAGTCGGTCTTGACCTTCGCCTTTAGCAATGGCGGGTTTTGTATCGTCAGAGGTGAAAGGCAAAACCGAATAGGGCGATGCTGACTCGACGGTAAATGGCCCGGTTAGTCGCTCGCGCTTTGTGTCTTTCTTGGGGCGGTCTACGAGTTCTATGGTGTTTTCCGGGTCATCGACGGTGTCGTAGGCAAGGGTGGCGGCAGAGACCTTTTGCATAGTCTCAACTTCTAGACCGACCGACGGATCAGAGCCACCATCTTTGGTTACGTACCAGGGATGAACTGATGTCAGTAGGTGCCGACGGGCTACAGCAACTGCCACGCGTCCGACGTCAATGGTGATCCACCGTCTTCCCCAGTGTTCGGCCATGTGCGCAGTTACACCAGAGCCGCATGTTGGGTCGAGCACTAGGTCCCCAGGGTCGGTTGCCATAAGAATGCAACGCTCGATTATCGGATTCGCTGTCTGAACGATGTACCGCTTGCCGGCCCTGTTTTGAGCCATTTCGTACCAAACATTGTCCAGTCTTTTTCCGGGAACCTCCTCTTCATACCATTTCCAGTGCAAGGCTTTACCGTCACCAGACGCATGTATTCTGTTGAGTTCAACTAGCCGTTCAAGGCCGGATATGCGCGATTCAACTTCACCGTTATTCGTTAGAAACGCGCCACTGGCGCGTGCCGACGAACCATTGGTGCGTATGTACTCCGTAGGAGTAGATACGCACCACTGGCGCGTGCTACCTGAGTGGTACTGGGTTCCTTCGAATTCAAAATAGCACGTTCGACCGGTTGTAGATGCGCCTTGTGACGTGAGAGGTACCCGTTTGTAGAGCCTGTCACCAGGAGCTAATTGTCCATCGGGATCACGTCGTTCAGCCTCATTTGGGCTATCGACTGTGCCATCTGCTCTTTCAATCACTGCGGCCCAAGAAAAGTGATCCATGATTTCTTGCCGGTTGAGCTCTTGAAACAGTTGCCGGTACTTAATAGCTTCCTTATCTTTGGCATACCACAGCAAATAGCTGGCGGATTCTGGCAGGGTTTTTGAAGACGTTCCTCCAGTTGGACGCCAGGTGATGGTAGCTACGCGGTTTTCGGGACCGAAGACTTCATCGCACAGAACAGCCAAGCGATGAACATTGTCGTCACCAATTTGAAGAAACATGCTGCCGGAATCCTTGAGTAGCTCGCGGAACAGGACCAGACGTTCATGAATGCCATCTAGGTATGAATGGATGCCGTCTTCGTAAGTGTCTATGAAAGCTTGGACTGGTACCACATCGCCAAATGGGACACCTTCTTTGCCGTCCTTGGTTTCAAGTTTGTCGGTAGCGGTCATGAAATTTGACTTAAATTTCATGCCGTAAGGCGGGTCGAAGTAGATCATCTGCACTTGCCCGGCAAGGCCATCTTTCGCGATCAACGAACGCATTACATCACCTGAGTCGCCGTGTATAAGGCGATTTTGCCAATGGCCAGAATGTTGGTAAAACTCCCATTTCTCAGCGTCTGGCGGTAAGCCGTTGTAGTCGTCAAAAAAGTTCATTTGGTCACCCGTGCCCGACTTGCGTAGCTGTTCGACCATGGTGAGCGGATGCACCTTTTCACGGATATAGAGAGGTGAGCCGACAAACTCCACAGACCCGTCGACAGCAGAGGTGCTGCCTTTGCGTTCCCAAGCGAGTCGGGGCTCGGGTTCGTCAGACTTGTCAGTAGTGACGTCTTCAGCAGTTAGGTCGGTGGTGCGCATGTTCACCTCAAATTCACTGGGTTGCTTTTGGTCGTCGTCCATCATTCCGGCAAGTTCCGAAGTGGGCTGGTAGACCCTTTCGCTACTTCCGTGCCTGAAGGCCGAGGGTGCTGGAGTGGGTTTCTTGGCCATTTGTGCCTCGCTTGGTCTGACTTAAAGCAGGATCGGCTCAGACAGCCGGCTGCCTGGCTCCACTTCGGCGATAAAGGCTGATAGTGGGTATTGCTTTTGATGGACTTGCAGGTCAATCGGTTCATGCGGTATCACAGAAGTAGCGGCATCGATCAACTGGCCTAACTGGTGCTGAATAGCTTGGTGATCGTCAATGAAGCCGTAGTGCCATACGCGCAGATGATCAGGAAGGTCTTCTGTGCCCTCTACGCAGCGAATCCAATGATTTAGCGTGTACGTAGCTGCTGCATGGGACTTGTCGTCGTGCACGCCCTTGCATTCCACAATAAGGTTGACCTGAGGCTTTTTATCTCCAGTCTCGGGATCAACTTTTGGCTCTAGGACTGCTACAAAGTCAGGCTCGTACCTACGCCAAACTCCGTCTATCCAGTAGGGGAGAGTCCAGTCGAGTTGAAAGTTGCGTGCCCATCGAACGACCTTTGCGTGTTTGTCCAGAGCTTGAGCTGTAAGTAATTCGAGTTTGGAATGACAGGCAGCGTGGGACAGTTCAGATTTGACGGGCTCGTGTAGGTGTTCAAGCGTTGTTTCAAACTCAACATCGCTCGTGTCTGAAACAGGAGGGTGATCTAGGCGAGCCCTCCGGCTTTCTGGAATGTCATTACCAAAGTCACAAGCGTCAAGGATGTGCTCAGCAGCAAGATTTAAGTTCGAGCCTCCGCTCGCGAGGTAGTCCTCATCTTTTTGCGTGATCTGTTGGACTCGGTACCAGATTGTTGCGGCACGAAAAGCTGAACGAAACAGGGAAGCTCTTCCTGCGTTGACAAGGTCGGGGGGGGGGCAATTGAGATGCTTGAATCGTTGCCGTTTTCGGGGCAGTAAGGGTCAATTCGACGAACCATTTCTTCGGAAAGTTTCATCAAAATCGCTTTGGTGCGCCTATTTTGGCCAATGCGCAGGATTTCGTCTGTGCCGACGATTCCAGCAACTCGTACGCGTGATGGATTCTTCTCGCTTGTCCTCCATGGTTTTTTAGCTGACTTGCCTTCATCAAGTTCAAAGGTGGACTGGGCAGCGTGATAGGCATATTCAGACACTTGTGGCCACTCCACGCGCAAGTGCTCTCGACCGGGCACCGAATACACGGTCGTGCGTGGTTTGGGTGGCCCTGGAGGGCCAGGATTACCCATTCCGGGCATGAACTCAAAGGGTATGCCAACCACGTCGGCATATTCGGGCTCAAGGAGTCGGCGTTTGTCACCGAATTTGGCTTTGGTTTCGTCATCAGCTTCTCGGAAGGCGTCATATGAGGTGCGCCGCAACGCCCGACCCGTCACCTGCTCACACAGAAGCTGCGTGCCGAAGGCTCGAAAGCCAACGATGTGGGTCACGGTGCGGGCGTCCCAGCCCTCAGTAAGCATCCCCACCGACACCACGCAACGCACCTGCGCGCCGGGCAAGTCCTGATTGTTTTTGCGCTTGCCAACCGTGTTGAGCATGGTACGGACGGCTTCTTCGGCATCTTTTTTGGATGACAAGCCGGCAGTGTCTTTAAGGAGGTTTTTGAGGTCATCAGGGATGGAGTCGTCGTCGGCAACTTTGGAATGGACCACGAGAGTGCGTGGTTTGGAATACCAGCGTCCGTGTTCGTCAACATTTGACAATTCTGGGAATTGCCCTGCTTTCAGTGTTCCGTCTTCTTGGGGTTCACCTGCGAGCCATTTGTATAGCGCAACAGCGTTTGAAATCTTGTTGACAACAAAGATCAAGACCGGTGGCGTTGGCTGCCCGCCTTCTTCCCAGGACTTCAGTCGTTGGCTCCAGTTACCTACCACCGCATCCACGGCGCCATGAAGAGCATTAGGTAAGCCGATTGTTTTGGGGTCTTTGATGAAAGCCGCAAGGTCTTTAGGTGAAGTGTTGTCGTAGAGCTTGCGCCAAACGGTTTCGTCTCGGGTGGCGTCATCGTCTATTGGTACCCTTGGCACTTTTACGAGGCCTGATTCGATGGCGTCCATAAGCCCAAAATCGGAGCTAACCCATTGAAATTGCTCTGGTTCGGATTTTGATGCGGTATCAATCCATAGAGGAGTAGCTGAAAAGTCCAGCACGGGGTGTTGTTGGCCGTGGTCGTCGTCCACTTTGCCAAGTGCCTGCATATCTCGTAGGGCACGAATTGCTTTGAACCAGACCGAAGCTCGTTCATCTTCTTTCGCATCGTCTCCCGTCACTTTCTTGGTGCGTTGAGGCGGCAGATAGCAGTGGTGTGCCTCGTCATTGATCACACATACAGGAGCTATGGCTCTAGTCCGTCCGGGGCGTCCAACAAGACTGCCTAAGACTCGCTGTACGGCTGCCTTCCGTGACTCACGGTCTTCGCCCTTTTCTTTTCCAACAAGCGCTCGAGCTGAGGCGTCGTCGAGGAGTTCTTTTTGGACGAAGGCTTGGAAGTTGACCACTTGAACCTTGGCCTGATTTAGTCGCTTGCGCATCCGGTTGGGTACAAGTCCCATTTCGTCATAGACATTGTTGGGATCAGATGGTTGGAGCACGGCTAGTCGTTCTCTTACGGTGTGACCCGGGGCGAAAACGGCGAAGCGGTTTGTGTAGTGGGCACTTCGGGCATGGCTTGAGTTAGCAGTATTGAGGGTTTGCCAAGCGATGACCATGCCCATGACGGCGGTCTTGCCGGTGCCTGTTGCCATCTTTGCGCAGTAGCGGACGATGTTGTCGTTGTGTTGGCGTGCGACGGCCTCTAAGTCACGGCGCTCATTGGTATTTCGGTTAGCGACCTCACGCAGCCAAATTAAGGTTTCAATGGCTTCAAGTTGGGCAAAGAACGGTCGTAGTCTCGGCGCCTGTGGGTCGGACCAGTGGAACAACAGGTCTCGGGTAGTAGCTGTGACACCTGGGTAGTTCGCCTCTCGCCACTTGTCAACCTTGTCACGGATGGCGACGACTAGGGGGTTTCCGGCGCGGTCTTTTAGCCCCATGTTCATTTGCGGGTCGAGTTCTTGGGTGTCTCGCGGGATGCTTGTCATCATCGGCAACCGCCGGCCAGGCTTAGGTTTGACTGCTTGGGCTCGGCCCATTTCATCTAGCACCCAATGGCGGTCAGGCACCTGATAGGGCGAGCACAAGACGGGGTCTTCGGCTGGGTCCCAGTTGATGCCTTCTGCTCCGCCTTGTGCTGGGGTCGACTCGCCTTGGGGCTGCGTCATCCTCCCAAAGGGTACGGGAGGGCTATGACATCAAGATTGGTCGAAGCTGCTCGGAGCTGTGGCACGCGTATTTTTGACCTGCCCGATCTAGGTGTTGGGTTAGACGTTGGAGGTTGCTACAGCTGCGCTGGGTTGTTGAGCTTGTGCGGCTTCAACTTTGGCGCGCTCAGCTCGTAGTCGTTGTCCTTTGGCAAGTTTGGCTTTGCCTTTTTCAGATCGCTGAGTCCATTCTGGGCGACCGTAGGCAATGACAAAAGCTTGCTCTGCCTTGAGCTCCAAGGCATGGGCTCGTTCTTCTAGCTCGTTCGCCTGGTCGTCGTCCAAACCTAGAGCTTTTGCCTGGTCCGCCTCAGCTCGTGCGACTTGGGCTTGTTCATACAGCTCCTGCTCGCGATACTCAGGTTGGTACTTTTCTCCTAATTCAGGAAACGGATATGG
Source organism: Actinomycetota bacterium (assembly GCA_012271125.1). Classification (GTDB taxonomy): domain Bacteria; phylum Actinomycetota; class Acidimicrobiia; order Acidimicrobiales; family Aldehydirespiratoraceae; genus JAAXHB01. The sequence goes on from JAAXHB010000019.1 coordinate 8,577, forward strand.
CGGGTAGCGGAGAATTTCTTCGAAGTCAGTTCGCTCATCAAAGTACTTCTCGTGGGTTACCTTTGCGTGTTCAATGTCACGGCCACCTAGCTGCACGATCTCGATTCGCTTATTTCCGGCGTAGCGCTCTTCCATTTCATCGATGAAGTCACAAGCCTTCTCGCCATCCAAGAACTCGTGATATTCAATTTGTTTTTTACTGTCCAAGTCATAGGCGATACAAAACCAGATCAGTTTTCCTTGTTGGACGCCTTCCATGATCATGAGCCTAATCTCCTTCTTGAGCGTTTCGCTTATTCTCAAGCATCTTCAAACCCAAAGGTCTGTTGAGCAGTTCATGCGCAGCATCAGGACTAGTGCCAGTTCCTAAAGAGATTTCTCTAATCAGCTGGCTGGAATGGGTGTTAAGCAACTCTGCACTTACCTCACCTGCGTCATCCAAGGCATATAAGTCGGATAGTTGTCTAATGAGGCCATGAACGGCTGGATCGCCGTTGCCTCCCTTGTAGTCAATTCCTGTTTCATCTGTCAGGAACTCGGTATAGCGAGCCCAACGACTTTGCCGGTGAGTGCGTATCTGAACCTCAATCCACAATTGGTCGTATTTGGTGCTGAGGTGAATTGCCCTATACCCGGTTGGCCGTGGATCAGTTACCAGGTCATCTAACTTGCCAGGGTTACCCGTTCGAGTCGCATTTAGGGTTAGTAGGCGATTAGTGACAGCAGCCACGGCAGCTTGATTGGGAAGTGTCACCCTACATCCGGCGATGTCTCGCATGTTGGAGACGCTTACCCATGGAAAGCGATCTAGCTTGTCTAGTATCCGGGCAAAAGTCTTCAGGCGTGTTTGAAGTTCATGGCTGAGACCCATGCTGGCGACAATTGCAAGGAGGTCGGTCTCGGCCTGCGCGATCACCGACAAGTGTTGTTTTCTGAAGTGTTGAAGAATGGATTGGGCACGGTTTAGTTCGGCTTGGGCTGGCTGGGGTATGCGGCCGGTGGTGTGGTCGGCGAGGAGTCGTCCGGCGCGATTGAGCTCTGCATTGGAATACCAACGTTTCGCAACCATACACGGCAATATATCAAATAGAATGAAACATCAATGAATTGAGTATGAATAATTGGAATAGATGGAAGTGTGGCTATGTGGCTACGGTTCCATGTGGGGGTGATGAGTGGCAAGTTGGTGGATTTAGGATTGGTGTAGTGAGTGGGGGATTGAGGGTTGGGGGGTGTGTGCCGTGGGGGTTATGGGAAGAAACACCTGAGCGGCAGCGGGAGTTGATGGGGACGGTTGCTGATGCAGGCATTGATTTTGTGTTTTCGGCAGATCATGTGAGCTTTAGGGACGGGTCGGGAACTGATGGCGTGGTGGCGTTAGCAGCGTTGAGTGGGTTGGAGTCACGGCTGGGGTTGCTATTGGGGGTGTATCTGCTGGGGTTGCGTCATCCGATGATCGCGGCTCGCCAGATTGCGACATTGGCGCAGGCGGTGCCGGGACGACTGGTGGTTGGCGTGGGCGTGGGTGGTGAAGATCGCCACGAGGTTGAAGTGTGTGAGGTGGATCCGTCGACACGGGGACGCCGGACGGACGCGGCCTTGTCAATCGTGCGGAGGTTGTTGGCGGGGGAGACGGTTGACGGAGACGGGGAGTTTTTTGGGTTTACCGGCGGGAAGGTGTTGCCGGTGCCTGAGCCGGCGGTGTCGTTTATGGTGGGAGGACGATCAGAGGCGGCGTTGCGGAGGGCTGGGACTTTGGGGGACGGGTGGCTTGGGGCATGGTGTTCGACTGAGCGGTTTAGCGCAGGCGTGGCACAGGTGGAAGCACACGCGGAGCAGGCTGGGCGGAGTGCTGGGACACATGGACTACAGCTATGGGCGGGGGTTGGCGACACGCCTGAGCAAGGGCTCGAATATGTAGCTAAGAAAATGAGCGACTTTTACAAGCTGGACTTTGCTGCCTTTGAAAAATACACGCCCACGGGCACACCCGAACAGATAGCCGAGTTCTTGAAGCCTTATGTTGATGCGGGTGCTAAGACTTTGTGTATCGCAACGTGTGGAGTTGATAGAGAGACTGAGATTGAAACGGTTGGGCAGATAGCGGAGATGCTGAAGTAATGCGCAACATAGTGTTGACAGGGTTTATGGGGGTTGGGAAATCCACGGTTGGGGAGCTCTTGGCAGAGGAACTGGGGATGGAGTTTGTTGACACCGACGGCGTTATTGAAACCGAGCATGGGCCCATTGCTGACATTGTTGATCAGCACGGATGGGCGCATTTTCGAGAGTTGGAGCAGCAGTTGGCAGCTGAACTGAGCCAGCGCGAAGGTTTGGTTATCGCCACTGGTGGGGGGATGATGGTTGACTCGCAAAACGCCCAATGTCTGGAGCCGGTTAGTGATGTGATTTGGCTGAAGGCGTCGCCGGAAGCAATAGTTGCGCGAATTGTCGACGCGCCTGAGGCTGATCCATCAAAGCGACCTTTACTGACCGAAAAAAACTGTGAACCTGCAGAAGTGGCACGGCGTTTGCTTAAGTTGCGTGAGCCTCGCTACGCTAAATATCCAGCAGTGGACACAACCAGCCTCACTCCCGCAGAGGTGGTGGCTGAGATCCGGAGGGCGCTGAGCCGATAGAGGTGGTGTGGGCGCGGGCGACGAAGAGGACACATAGCACTCCATAAATCACAAAACCGACTGCCATGGGGGTGGCATCATCTGAGATTTGGCTGGTCACAAGCGTCGCGATAGCGGCACCGGCACCTTGAGACACCGCACCGATCACACCGGATGCTGTTGCTGCCATGCGCTCTAGGGGTTCCAAAGCCAACGAAACACAAGTAGGGCGGATCACCGTCATCCCTGAAATCGATATAGCCGTCAACACGATCCAGACCCAAAACGGAGGCACACCATCGGTCATCAAGCACACAACCAAAAACACTGTGCCGCAACCGGCGATCCAGCGTGAAGCAGCCGAAGCGACCCAGCGGGCACTGCGCACGAAAGTCATGTGATGGGCAAACAACAACACCACTCCAAGCACCAAAGAAAACACTGAAAAAATAGGGGCGAACCAGCGTCCTTGGCCATAGATCTCGTCAATAATCACTTGAGTGGCGCCGAGGTGGATGTAGAAAGCGCCATCGGCGAACATGACTGCGACCATGTAACGGCGGGTGCTGGCAGTGCCGAGAATTGCTTTGGCGGAACGAGCCAGGGTGTGCAGCTCCAGAGGGCGTCGACGCTCTGGCGGCAAGGTCTCGCCGAACATCCAAAGCCACACGCAAGCAGCAGCAGCGAAGCCCACACCTGAGATGAAAACCGAACGCCACCAGCCGGTAGCGATGAGAGCTTCACCGATGAACGGTGCCAAAAGGGGTCCGATCAGAAAAACCGCGGTGACGAGTTGCATGACACGGGCGAGGTGGTCGCCGCCGTAGAGGTCACGAGCCATAGCAGGAAACAGAGCAGCACAAGAAGCAGCACCGATACCCCAGATGACCCGAGCGGCGAGCAGCATCTCAAATGTGGGGGCAATAGTGGCAAGCACAGCTCCGGCTGAGTAAATGCCAAGCCCGACAGTGAGCACGGGGCGGCGTCCGAAACGGTCGGCGAAAGGGCCATAAATGGGCTGGCCAACTGCCAGGCCAGCGAAGAACAAAAGCACGATCAAAGACCGAGCTCCGGCACCTTCGCTCAGGCCGAAGTCGTCACGTATTAGGTCAAAGGCGGGAAAGAGGACATCTATACCGAGGGCGATGAGAGTGCCGATGGAGGCTAGAAAGAAAACTAGGTGCGCTTCGGAATGGTCTCTTCCGTGGGTGGCATGACTACTAGGGGGAGCGGTCATCTAGTCGGCGTTCAACATGTTGTTGTCGTTGCCCACCATGGTGTTGTTAGTCGACGTTCAGTATGTCGTTGTCGTTATTAAGAGGGTGAGTCGGCTGCGGTGATGGAGGCTCTGTGGGCACGGGCGATGAAAAACGCAGCCAACAATCCATAGACAAGAAATCCAAGCCCCATGGGTCTGACATGGTCGGTGATTCGGATGGTCATGATGATGGCGATAAGTGCGCCGCTGCCTTGTGACACTGCACCGATCACGCCAGACGCTGTCCCCGCCATGTGTTCAAGCGGGTCCAATGCCAACGACACGCAGGTGGCGCGGATCACGGTCAGCCATGCCGTAGATATCACCGTCATCACGATCCAGAGCCAAAACGGCGGCACCCAATCTGTCCAAACCCCAACTATGAAATACACGATTCCGTTGACGACAACCCAGCGTGCGGCTGTGGTGGCGGTCCAGCGGGCGTTGCGTATGAAAGTCATGTGGTGTGCCTGCAGCAGTGTTGCGCCGATGACAAGGGAAAAGCTTGAAAAGATGGGGGCGAACCAGCGGTCTTGGCCGTAGATCTCGTCGATGATGACCTGGGTGGCGCTGAGGTGGACGAAAAAGGCACCGTCGGCGAATGCGGTGGCTGCCATGTAGCGACGGGTGCTTACGATACCGAAGATGGTTTTGACGGCATCGCCAAGCGAATGCAGTTCTAGGGAGCGATGGCGCTCGAGGGGCAGGGTTTCGCCGAATAGCCATAGCCACACGGCGGCTGCGGCTGCGAAGCCCACGCCTGAGACGAACACAGCCTGCCACCAGCCTGTAGCGATAAGTGCTTCGCCGATGTAAGGCGCTGCCACTGGGCCGATGAGGAAAACCGCGGTGATGAGCTGCAGTTCGCGGGCGAGATGTTCGCCGCTGTAGAGGTCGCGTGCCATGGCGGGGAATAGTGCAGCACAAGAAGCAGCGCCGACGCCCCAGATGACTCGTGCGGCGAGCAGCATTTCGAAGTTGGGGGCAAGAGTGCAAAGCAGCGCCCCGGCGGCGTAGATGGCGAGGCCGACGGTGAGCACGGGGCGGCGTCCGAAGCGGTCGGCGAAAGGGCCGTAGATGGGCTGGCCGATGGCTAGTCCGCCGTAGAAGACCAGTACTACTAGCGACAGTTTGCCGGCGCCTTCGCCGAGACCGAAGTCGATGCGCAGCAGGTCAAAGGCGGGCAAGATGACGTCGATACCTAAAGCGACGAGGGTGTCGATGGTTGCCAGGAAGACGACTAGGTGGGCTTCGGAATGGTCACGTCCGTGGGTGGAGTGTTGGCCGGATGGCAGGTGGGCGATCATCTAGCGTGGGAGTGTGAGTCGGGGTGAATCTGGCGTTGGGTTGTTGTCGGTGGGGGTTGAGTTGTTGTCGGTGGGTGGCATTTGGAGCTGGGGCGGGTAGTTAGAAGGCATGACTGTGTCGTTGTTTATTCTCAATGGGCCGAATTTGGACCAGCTCGGCACTCGTGAGCCGGAGGTATACGGCACTGCCACGCTAGATGAGATTATGGCCGAAGTGGTGACATATGGTGCTGACAGGGGCGTGACCATCGATCATGCCCAGTCCAGTCTTGAAGGTGAGATGGTCGACCATATCCATCGTGCGGGGCGTGGCGAGGCACAGGGCATTGTCTTGAATGCCGGTGCTTACAGCCATTATTCGTATGCGATTCGTGACGCCGTAGCGGGGGCAGCGGTGCCAGTAGTTGAGACGCATCTGTCGAATCTGGCGGCTCGAGAGGAGTTTCGCCACACTTCGGTCATAGCGCCAGTCTGCCTTGGGGTAGTTGCAGGGTTTGGTGCCGACAGTTATCGCATTGCCGTGGACGCGTTATTACATCATCTTGGGGGCGCTAGCTGAGCAGATGGAAATACAGGCGGCGGGGCGGACGGTTTCGGTTTCGAACCCCGACAAGGTGTTCTTCTCTAAACGAGGTGAGACCAAGGCCGACCTGATCAGCTACTACCTCGCCATCGAGGTGCCGTTGATGGCGGCGATGGGTGGGCGTCCGGTTTTGATGGAGCGTTACCCCGATGGCGCGGGCGGCAAGTCGTTTTTTCAAAAACGGGTACCTAAGGGTGCGCCAGAGTGGGTGCGAACTATGACGGTTGCTACGCCGAATGGCACTATGTCAAACGCTTTGGTGGTTGACGACATAGCCCATGTGGTGTGGGCGGTGCAGATGGGATGTTTGGGTTTTCATGTGTGGCCGTCGAAGGCGGTTGATCCTGCTCATGCCGATGAGTTGCGCATTGATTTGGACCCGCAGTCGGGTGTGAGCTTTGATGAGGTGAAAGAGGCGGCTTTGGAGACTCGAGCGGCTTTTGACGAGCTGGGCATGGCGTCGTATGTGAAGACTTCGGGGAGTCGGGGGTTGCATGTGTATGTGCCGTTGTTGGCGAAGTGGAACTCGATAACGGTGCGCGCCGCGGCGGTGGCGATGGCACGAGAGCTGGCGTGGCGGCGTCCGGATTTGGTGACCGACGCCTGGTGGAAAGAAGAACGTGGGCAGCGAGTTTTTATTGATTACAACCAGAACGCTCCGCATAAGACCGTCTTTGGGGCTTGGTCGGTGCGGCCAAGGGTGGGGGCGGTGGTGTCGACACCTATTGATTGGGACGACGTAGCCGGTGGTGCCTCTTTCGGGGAGTTGAAGCCTGATGAGTTGACAATTCAAACGGTGCCGGCAAGAGTGGCTGAGCGGGGCAATCCGTGGGTGGAGATGGCTGATTCGGCGGTGAGCTTGGAACCGTTGCTGGAATGGGTGAGGCGGGATTTGGATAAGGGCTTAATGGATGCGCCTTGGCCGCCTCAGTATCCAAAGATGCCCGGGGAGCCGCCTCGGGTGGCACCGAGTCGGGCGAAGTCGGAGTCTTAATGGTTGGTTAGTGATGCTTGGAGTAGTGCCGGATTAGTGCCAGAAGCACATCAGCGTCGCAACCAGTTCTTGGACAGCTGATGTTCGCCGATGCGCTTGGCGATGGTCTCACAGGAATCGCTGTAGAAGGTTCCGTCGGCGGATAAGTCGTAGCCGGTGGCGTCAGACACCATCTTTTTAATGTCGTTGAAATCTTTGCCCGTGGTGCGGGTGAGGTCTTGTTCGAACTTGGCAGCGTCGACCCCGGCACGTTCAGCGATCCATTTGATGGTTGTTTCACAATGCATCGAGGTGGATGCCTTGTCGACAGCTGTTTGAGCAGTCCAGTTATGAGCGGTGCCTTTAGCCAGGGTTTTGCCGGTTTGTTTCGCCGCGGCGCTCATGCCAGCATCTTTGATGTTGCGAGCAGCGGTCTTGGCGACCGTTATGCCGGCTTTGATGCCTGAGCCAGACAGACCAGGCAGCGGCACAAGGCCTAGGGCATATATAGATGCAGCACCCCAGTCTCCGTGCAGGACGTGGTAGAGGCTGCGGGCACCATCGACAATGTCACCGATAAGAGGAATCAAGCTGATGCCGTTAAGCAGCGTGCCGAGCTTGATGAAATCCGTTGAGGAGTGGTAGGCACCGTCGTCGAGAACCCTTTGAATGGCTGCTTGGGTTGTCTCGTCGAGGTCGTAATCGGCTAGGAACGCCTCAAAGTCTCGGCGGCTGAGTCGGCCGTCGGGAGTGCCGCCTCGTGCGGCGGTGTCGATGGTTTGGGCGTGGGGTATCAGGGTCGCCCAGGCTTCGGCATGATCCATGAAGGCGTCGATGTCGGCAAGGGACATGTGCCCGTCTTGGCGTTTCGGGTTGTGGTCGAGGTTGGCGCCGTAGGGCTGTGTTATGTAGTCGTGGTTGTGGGCGGCGGTTTCAACATGGTTGAAGAAGTCGGGGTGCTCAAGAAGCCAGTTGGCGGCATCGGCGATGCTGCCGTCGAGCTGGTGACGTGCCCATTGGAGGTCACGGGGTGAGAGGATGCCATCGCCACGTTCGTGGACTCCACGGGATTCGATCAGCGTGAAGTGTGAGCGGATTTGTTCTAGGGCGGCAAAGCCGGCGTTCATGTCGGCACCGCCGGCGGCGACCATGCGCAAGCGGATGTGTAGGTCTTCGGCTCGGTCACGCAGGTCAGAGGCGATTCGTCGGACGCCTGCGGCGACGTCTGGGGTTTGGGTGCCGAGGAGGTCGCTGGCTTGGCTGAGCGGGTCAAATAGGGAGATGGCGTCGAAGTCGAGCTCGTCGGCAGCGGTGGACATATGGTGGTGCAGCTCGGTGGCGCGGTCGGTGTCGAGCAGGAGAATGTCGGTCACAAGCTGAAATATAATGAGAGTGGCTAAGACGTGTCAAATCGTAGGTCAAATCGGAGATTGTGGGGGTGATGCTGGAGGCGAGGTGTTAGTGGTTGGGCAAGGCGAGAAAAGGGCTGCGTAGGCTGAGGCAGTGAGCGGCGGCGCGAATCAGTATCTAGTTGATCCGTTGCAGCGTTTTGGGACGACGGTTTTTGCGCAGATGTCGGCTTTGGCAATCAAAACGCAAAGCATCAACCTTGGTCAAGGCTTTCCTGACACTGACGGGCCCAGCGAAGTGCTAGAGGCTGCAGTGTCCGCCATTCATAGTGGCAAATACAACCAGTATCCGCCCGGGATTGGCCATCCTGAACTGCGTCACGCCGTTGCCGAGCATCAAAAACGCTTCTGGGGGCTGGATTTTGACCCGGATGCTGAGGTTTTGATCACTGCCGGCGCAACTGAGGCGTTAACCGCAGCGATTTTGGCGCTGGTGGGACCTGATGATGAAGTAGTGACCTTCGAGCCTTACTACGACTCCTATGCGGCTGCCATTGCCATGACTCCGGGACGACGCAAGGTGGTGACGCTTCGCGCGCCGGATTACAGCTTTGATCCAGCGGAGCTAGCAGCGGCTTTCGGGGAGCGCACGAAAGTGTTGTTGTTTAACTCGCCGCACAATCCGACAGGCAAGGTGTTCGCCCAGGCTGAAATTGAACTGATTGCCAAGTTGTGCGTGGAGCACGATGTGATTGCCGTGACCGATGAGGTGTATGAGCATCTGGTGTTTGATGACAATGTTCATCTGCCGCTGGCTTTGCAGCCGGGGATGGCAGAGCGGACGGTGACGATTTCCTCTGGTGGCAAGACGCTGTCGGTGACGGGCTGGAAGATCGGCTGGGCGTGCGCTAAGCCGGAGCTGTTGAAGGCGGTACAAACGGCTAAGCAGTATTTGACATTTGTGAGCGGTGGGCCGTTTCAGCCGGCGGTGGCTTTGGGGCTGGGGTTGGGTGATGACTTTTTTGCGGGTTTGGCAGCTGATTTACAAGCCAAGCGTGACAAGCTTTGTGAGGAGTTGACTGCGGCGGGTTTTGAGGTGAACGTGCCTCAGGGGACGTATTTTGTGACGGCTGATATTCGTCCGCTGGGTTTTGATGACGGGATTGAGTTTTGTCTAGGTTTGCCGCAGCGTTGCGGAGTGGTGGCGGTGCCGTGTCAGGTGTTCTACGACAACCCTGAGGCAGGGGCGCATATGGTGCGCTTCGCAGCGTGTAAACAAGATGACGTGTTGGACGAAGCTATGCGCCGGTTGGCAGCGTTGAAAAGCTGAGTTTGCAATGTTGAAAGTTGCTGCGGTTCAACATGACATTGTCTGGGAAGACCCAGCGGCGAACATCGCCAACTATGCCGCAGACGTTGCGAGCGCCGCGAGCCAAGGTGCGCAGCTGGTGGTGTTTTCCGAAATGTTCACGACCGGGTTTTCATTAGCGGCGGGACGTTTAGCCGAAGAACCTGATGGACCGACCACGACGTTCTTGTGCGAAAGCGCGCAGGAGCATTCGATTTGGACTGGCGGGTCGGTGCCGGAGAACACTGCCGGCTATGAGCATCCAACCAATCGTTTCGTGCTGGCAGGCCCGAATGGTGAGCTACATCGCTATTCCAAGATTCATCCGTTTTCCTACGCAGACGAGCACCTTCGTTACAGTGCCGGCAGCGAAGTTCTGACCGTTGCCGTGAACGGGGTGCGGGTCACGCCTCTGGTTTGTTATGACCTGCGCTTTGCCAATGCGTTCTGGGGGGTGGCGGAGCGCACGGATTGCTATGTAGTTGTGGCGAACTGGCCGGCGTCACGACGCCAGCATTGGCTCTCTCTGCTACGAGCTAGGGCGATTGAAAATCAGGCATATGTTGTAGGTGTCAATCGTGTCGGAACCGACGGCAACGGCTTGGACTATTCCGGCGACTCTGTGATCTATGACCCCTTCGGCACCGAAATCGCTACCGCCAAAGACGACCCTGAAACCCTGCTCGCCAACATCGACCCTGCCGAAGTAGCCCGCGTTCGAGCCGAGTTTCCGTTCCTAGCTGACCGCCGCCAGCTCTAACTTTGCGTTCCTAAAGCGCACCGTCACCTAACGGTTACGGGAACGCACAAAGCGGGAAAGCAAGTGGGTAGTTGGGCTGGCAGGGTTGAATGCGCGCAACAGCGTGGAGCGTGAGCACATTCAA
>JAAXHB010000165.1 GCA_012271125.1 Actinomycetota bacterium
CAGATTTTAAACATTAACGGTAATTCGTAGGTACTCCTTCACAGTGATAAACCAATACACAAAGAACAACGGCAAAAGTCACAGGAGACACATTATCAACAAGGTCACCCTCATTATGTACATGAACTAGGGGGACCACACCCACAAAAGAGCTCAGAAAATTCAAAACATCAAAGGTAACACTTGGCAACTATAGGACACACCCCATGACACAGACACGCCCAAACATTACCAACAATTAACGACACTGGCATTGAATACATACAGCATAAGATGTCTACTTAAGTTTATCTACACCCACACACCACAGCACGGGAAATTTACAAATTCAACAGCACGCCTACATCGCAAGACGCCAACAAATTGACCACTCCCAACTGGCACAAAATATATTCTGCAAACGGGATCAACATTTATGGTGACTACACCCACAATTCAAAACACAAACGAAATTTACAACATCAAACGTAACATGAGACAACAGGAGCTACAACATGACACGCCAACAAACCCCATCTTACATGAAACATGACGTGGACCACACCCACAAAACAGAAGAATGAAAACATCAACCGTAACACGTGGCAACCAGGAAACACCTCATGCCAGATACGACAACACATGACAAACTTTAATTCAATACATACAACAAAAGGCTACGACAAAGTTTATAATAGGACTACAACCACAAACCCCTCAATAGAATTACATCAACACTTGGCAACCAGAGGAAATGCGTACATCTTTAGACACTACCACAACAACCCAACTGGCACAAAATACATAGAACAAAAAGGGATCTAGGCTAATCATTACCACACCTACAAATAATACAAGAATTTTTTTGGGACCACACCCACAATACAGAACATCAAAATCACCACTTGGCAACTAGAGAACACGCATACATTATGCCAACAAAACCACAGGTTACATGCAGTTTAATACGGAGACCACATCCACATTAACAACACAGGAAACTAAGGAAAAAGAAGACGCTCATCCTTCCACAGACACAGCCACGGACGCCAAACAACCTATGAATAAAATGGGACCACACCCACAAATTAAAGCACAGAGAAACTTCTTTACTTGAAACACAACAATAGGCAACCAGATGACACACCTACATCGTCTGACACAGTAACAAATCCACAAACCCCAACAACTGGCACAAAATAAATTCCACAAAACAAAAAACTGTGATGTAGAACATTAAAGGTAACACTAGGCAACCAGAGGACACGCGTACATGATGATACGCAACCCCGCAAACTGGCACACAATACGTGCACCAAAAGGATATAGTTCTACCGCAGGGACCACACCCACAAACACAACACATGAGATTTAAAACATCAACGGTTATCAGTGTCAACCAAGACACACCGCATGTTTTAGACATGCCTAACGACTCAAACGCCACTGGCATAC
>JAAXHB010000166.1 GCA_012271125.1 Actinomycetota bacterium
GCGTAGTTGCCTTGTCCGATTGAGCCCATCAGCCCAGCCCCGGAGGTGGTGTTGACGATTCGGGCTTCGGGTTGTTCAGCGGCTTTGGCACGGCTACGCCAGTGCTCTATGGCATGGCGGGCCGGTGCGAAGTGTCCTTTGAGATGGACGCTGATGACGTCGTCCCATTCGGTTTCGCTCATGTTGACAAGCATCCGGTCACGCAAGAATCCGGCGTTGCTTACAAGTGTGTCGAGGTGTCCCCAAGTATCGACGGCTTTAGAGATCATGATTTGGGATTGGTTCCAGTCGGCAACGTCTGAATGATCAACAATTGCTGAGCCGCCGAGTTCTGTAATTTCGGCGACGACTGCTTCAGCAGAGGCGAGCTTGTTATCCGACGTCGTCTTCATGTCAACGAAAGAATCGCCTTCGCGTGTGACGCCAAGATCGTTGACAAGCACATGAGCACCTTCGGCGGCAAATGCCAAGGCGTGAGCTCGTCCCAAGCCTCCGCCGGCGCCTGTCACAACCACTACTCGTCCGTCACACATACCCATAGAACTTTTATCGTAAAGCCGGTGCGTGGATTGGTTGCAATAGTGCTAATCGTTGGATGCAGCACACAGAGCTCAACACCTACAGAGAAATTTGATTACGTACCTGAAACCAGCACAGCACCATCGACCACAAGCGCGTCCACGAGTACGTCCACAAGTGTCGGGGTTTCAACTTTTGATGCTTCTACGCCTGAGATGTCTCCTTTTCCTTCGTTATCAAATACCGGTGGTGTTGCTGAATGGAGCGTCGAGATCATCGAGCGTGTGCCTCATGACCCAACTGCGTTTACGCAAGGTCTCGAAATCGAGGACGGCGTGGCATATGAAAGCACTGGCCTTTGGGGAGAGTCCTCAGTGGCAACGCTTGACCCGCAATCTTGGGAGCTGCGTGATCGAGTCTCTATTGATGACGATTTCTTTGGCGAAGGGGTCACCGTTGTCGACGACCGTTTGATTCAGCTCACTTGGCTGTCAGAGATTGCGCTTGTATATGACCGTCACACGCTGGAGCAGGTTGGCGAGTTTCGTTATGACGGTGAAGGCTGGGGTTTGTGCCATATGGAGTCTGGCCCCTTGTACTCAAGTCGGCATCTAGACGGTGACTTGTGGATGTCGGACGGTTCGAATCATCTGACTCGACGTGACCCAAACACCTTCGAAGTGCTGGAGGTTCTCAGCGTCGGCGACTGGGAGAACTTGAACGAGCTTGAGTGCATCGATGGAATGGTTGTCGCCAATATTTGGCAAACCGATTCTCTGATTGTCATTGACGTAACCCAGCCAGGTGACGCAACCGTGGTGGCGACAATTGACGCCGCTGCTGTCGTTGTCGATGCTCAAGCTTCGGCTGCCGATATGGGCATTGACATTGACGTGCTCAACGGTGTCGCCGATCCTCAAGATGACTCCGGCACTCTGTGGATGACGGGCAAACTCTGGCCCTATCTTTACCGAGTCCGCCTCACACCGGCGTAGGATTCGCGGCTAATGCCAGCACTGGTAGTCACCTGCCAACACTGGTAGTCACCAAAATAATCGCCGCGAATTAAACGGAGGTCACAAATGGCAACAGGGCAAAAGGTCGCCGTCACCGTTGACGGAGTTGTTATCGACTGGATGAAGGGGCTGCGGTCTCATGTGGGAGCACGGCTGCGTGTTGCGCCGCGTCATCTCACGCCGAACGTCTCATGGAATCTGTCGGAGTGGGGCGTGGATGATCCGACCCCGTATCTTCGCAACTTTTTGACGTCGCCAATGGCGGCTCGTGTGGATGCCATTGGTGGCGCAGCCGAGGGCTTGGCTCAAATGCGTGACGCTGGGATGTTGGTGCAGGCCGTCACCCGTCGACAGCACATGGTGGGCGACGACGGCGCTGATCAGTCCAAGGCGCACGACATCACTTTGCAGTGGTTCAACGACCATCCTGAGCTGGGCGTTGAGGCCGGCGATGTGGTTTTTACCAACGACCCTGTTTCAGTTGATGCCGATATTTGGATTGACAATGCCCCACGACGGGTGGAGCGTCTGATTGATGCTGACCGGTCGGTTTGGGTGTTGCCTCAGCCATGGAATCGTTCTGTGCAGACTCGCACCGGGGTGAACGTGTTGTTTGACGGCTGGGATTCCGTTGGGGATTTGATCGCCAAACACACCGGCTAGAACCAGGCGGCAGCAGCCGTCGTTCACATGCGAACCAGTCCGATTCGCGCAGTTGCCGGATGGTTTGGTACACGAATTGGCAAACGGCGCTCCAGCGCTAAGTCCAAACGAACTGACAACAGGCTTGGTCAGCAGAGACCTGGTAAAGCCCAGTCTGGTAAAAGTGCCTTAACTCAAGGGGCGGTTTCTCGACGGAAAATCCTCATTGCGCTTGGATTCGGCGCGACCAATGTCGCAGTGCTGCGCAAACTCGGTGCTGAGCCTGAAAGCGTTGTCGACACGCCAACAACCACCACGGTTCCCGCTGTCACCACAGCACCACGTCAAGAATCACCTGAAGTTCCTGTTCTTGACGGCGCTGTCGCACAAGATGTCACCCATGATTTGGTCATTACCGGTGGCAGGGTCATCGACCCTGAAAGCGAGTTTGACGCTGTTGCCAATGTCGGCATCGTCGGCTCAACCATCAGTGTCATCACTGTTGATCCCAGCCCTGAGCCGTTGCGCGCTCAAGCTGTTGTTCAAGCTGATGGACTTGTGGTGGCACCTGGATTTATTGACATCTTGTCCTACAGTCCCAACGGGTATGGGGAGTGGTACAAGCTCGCTGACGGCGTTACCACGAATCTGGGGATGCATGGGCTGAACACTCGAGCCGCTGCTTGGTTTAATGCTCGACCCGATGGCAGCTATCCGGTTCATTTTGGCGGGGCTTACGACCATTCGGCTGAGCGGGTCAACTTGGGCTTGGAGCCCTATGACACCGCCGATGCGAACGCGATACAAGCAATGGTGCGCCAAGCCGAACTTGACCTAGCCGACGGGTTTATCGGGTTGCACATGGAGCCTGAATACGTGCCAGGCACCACCACCGAAGAGCTGTTAGCACACGGTCGACTCGCCGCCGCTTATGACGTGCCTCTGTGCGTTCACGCCCGCTATTCAGACAATCTTGCACCGGGAACGAACCTTGACGCCATGCGTGAGCTGATCATGATAGCTCGTGAGACGGGGACCCATGTTCATGTGGAGCACATCAACTCAACGGGCGGAACCGGTGTTATGAGCGAGGCGTTGGCGATGATCGAATCGGGACGCTCAGAGGGATTGCGCCTCACCGCATGCGTGTATCCGTACGAGTTCTGGGCGACATATTTGCGTTCGGCGCGTTTCAATGACTGGCAAGAGAAGTACAGCATCACCTATGGGGATTTGCAGGTGGCAGGCACGAACCAGCGGCTAACTGAGGCGACTTTTGCTGACGCGTTAGAGCAAAATGCTTTGACAGCTGCCTTTGCGATTCCCGCAGAAGACATTGCTGCAGCGCTGCAGGCGGACTTTGTGATGGTGGGCTCTGACGCCATCTTGGAGCCATCGCATCAGAATCATCCACGAGCGGTTGGGTGCTTCAGCCGGATTCTCAGGCATTATGTGCGTGAACTAGAGGTGCTCGACTTGCCAACGGCGCTGGCGAAGATGACAAGTCAACCGGCTCAACTTTTGCGGTCTCGCTGTGTTGAGCTACAGCGCAAGGGTCGGGTCGCGATTGGCGCAGACGCAGACTTGACGATCTTTGATCCGATAGCGATTTCGGATCAGGCAACGATCAACAATCCTGCACAGCCATCAGTTGGAGTTGAATGGGTGCTGGTGGAGGGTCAGGTTTTGAAGACGCCTGGGGTGGATGTTGTTGGTTCTCGATCTACTGGGTTGCGGGTAGGGCGGGGGTTGCGTTCTGACATTTAGACTGCCGGCATGAGTTTCAAGGTCGGCGACAAGGTCGTGTACCCCCACCATGGTGCCGCCACGATCATCAAGGTCGAAAAGCGTGAGTTTGAGGGCAAAAAACAGGACTATTTGGTGTTGAAGATGTCACACGGCGACCTTGTGGTATCCGTGCCGCCTGACAAGGCTGAAGAGGTCGGTATGCGCTGGCCTATCGAAGCCGACGACGTTGACGACTTGCTTGATGTGCTGGCTCGTCGAGACATTCGTGAGCCTGCCAACTGGTCACGCCGTTACAAGAATCATCAAGAAAAGCTCAAGTCCGGCGACGTCTATCAGGTTGCAGAGGTGGTGCGCAATCTGGCTCGCCGGCAAATGGATCGTGGCTTGTCAGCAGGTGAGAAAAATCTCTATAACACTGCTCGCACTGTTTTAGTATCTGAGTTGTCGTTTGCTTTAGGCGTCAGCGAAGACGATGTTGGCGAGCGAGTAGACGAGGCGCTCAACCGCCCTTAGCGTTTCTTTTAACTTAGGTGCAGCGTTCAATAACTGTGACGTTGGCTTGGCCGCCGCCTTCACACATCGTTTGAAATCCCCAACGCCCGCTACTGCGTTCAAGCTCGTGCACCAGAGTCGTCATCAGCTTCGCACCGGAACAGCCGAGGGGATGTCCTAAGGCAATAGCACCGCCGTTGACATTGACCTTGGCGTGGTCGACGTCGTGTTCTTGCATCCACGCCAATGGAACGCAAGCAAAGGCTTCGTTGCACTCGAACAGGTCAAAGTCATCGATGGTCATACCGGTCTTGTCAAGCGCATATTCGGTCGCTGGTATTGGGCCGGTGAGCATGTAGATCGGATCATCGCCTCGCACCGACATGTGATGAACCCGTGCCTTGGGTTTTAAGCCATGATCTTTGACAGCCTGTTCAGAGGCAACCAGCACTGCAGCGGCACCGTCGCTAATTTGGCTGGCAACGGCTGCGGTCAGGCGACCATCGGGTGCTAACGGTGCTAGGGATTGCATCTTTTCAAGCGTTGTATCTCGGCGAGGTCCTTCATCGGCTTGGCAGTCGTCCACGGCAACGATTTCGGCGTCAAATCTGCCTTCGTCCTGGGCTTGGATTGCTCGACGGTGACTTTCTAAGGCAAATTGTTCCATATGATCTCGAGTTATGTCCCAACGCTGAGCGATCAGCTCTGCACCTCTGAACTGGGAAACCTCTTGTGTGCCGTAACGCTTGACCCAACCTTCTGAACCCGAAAACGGGTCGGCGTGACCTAGCGGTTCAGCAGCGGTAAGCGAATATGAGATCGGCACCATTGACATGTTCTGCACGCCACCGGCAATTACTAGATCGCAAGTGCCGGACTTGACCGCCATCGCTGCGAAGCTGACCGCTTGTTGGCCTGAGCCGCATTGCCGGTCAATGGTTACACCTGGAACTGATTCGGGCATGCCGGCAGCGAGCCAGCTGGTGCGGGCAATGTCGCCGGCGTTGGGGCCAACATTGTCGAGGTTGCCGAATATGACGTCTTCTACGGTGTGGGGGTCAACGTCGTTTCGGTCGACAATTTCAGTGAGCACAGCGGCACCTAGATCAGCAGGATGCACCGCCGATAATGCTCCACCTCGGCGACCTGTTGGTGTGCGCACCGCATCAACTATGTATGCCTCGCTCATTTTGCTCTCCTTGCCGGTGACGGCCAATGTTTCAAAACTAGTGCTATCGCCCCTCACTAGGCTTAGAGCCCTTACGGGACGTGGCGCAGGTTGGTAGCGCGCCTG
>JAAXHB010000167.1 GCA_012271125.1 Actinomycetota bacterium
AGTTTAGTTTATTTTCTACGTATAAGACTGAATTTAATTACTAGAGTAGTTAAAAAAAACAGACGTTAATAACACTAACTTTGTTAGACAAATTTTTCACGAATTCGAAATAGCTTAGCTGGCGAGACGCCTTTTCTCTCTAGCTCATTGTGGGAACCTAATTGCTTTAATTTTTATTCCTATATATTTTTTGGGTGAAAAACAATTCTTAGGATGAAAAATACATAACAAAAGTGCTTAAATTTAGGTAATATTTGGCATTTTTGATAGACATATATTTCAATTTGTGAAACTACTGGGGAGTCTCTCTTTTTTTCCTTTGTAATGAGGAAAATTTTAGAACTTTCAAAATATTGTTTAAGACTCATTTTTTATTGGGTCCAATAGACATTTTGCAAATTTTTTATCATGTAATTTTTTATTGTTTTTAGGAAAATTTCAATATTTTTAAAATATTGCTTAAAACACCTGTTTTAAACTAGCTTTTTATTAGGTCCAAGAGATATTTTGTAATTTTTTTATCATGTAATTTTTTAGGAAAATATTAATTCTTTTAAAATATTGCTTAAGGCACATGTTTTAAATTACCTTTTTATTAAGTGCAATAGATATTTTGTAAATTTTGATCATGTAGTTTTTCTTGGTTAATATGCTTTTATATGTCATTCGCATCTGATCATGTGTAATTTGCGCAATATAAGTAATAAACTTATAATTAATATTATCATTATTTATTATCATTATTATTATTATTATTATTATTATTATTATTATTATTATTATTATTATTATTATTATTATTGATGGCTAAGTAAGATAAATTTCATTTCAAATTCCATTTTCTCCAATCCCGTAATGGGCACTAAATGCTTTAATGATATTAGAGGTTTTGATAGACAAAATAATTTGTTTTAGTGTTGAGGAGTCTCCCTTCTTAACCTCTCTCATTGAGACGAATTTGGTTTTCATTTTTTAATATTTATTCCTAGGCTTAATTTTACTTAATTGCAACACAAAATGCGTAAACAGATGTTTTAGAATTTTGCTTTGACTCATATCCTATTCTCAACAAAAATTTAATTCATATGATATCGAAATGAACGTAATAGGGCGCAATTTTTGTTTCATTAGAATTATAGCTTTTAAATAGACG
>JAAXHB010000168.1 GCA_012271125.1 Actinomycetota bacterium
TGCTCGCCGTCGTTCAACTGGAAGGCAAAGCTGGATGACTCTGACATTGCTGAGTTCCAGAAGAAGCTTGGTGCGATGGGTTATGTGTTTCAGTTCATCACGTTGGCTGGGTGGCATGCGCTGAATGCTTCGGCGTTTCAGTTGGCGCACAGCTATCAGGAACAGGACATGACTGCTTATGTGAGGTTGCAACAAGACGAGTTTGGAATGGAATCGTTGGGTTATACGGCTACGAAGCATCAGCGTGAGGTTGGAGCAGGGTATTTCGACGATGTTGCCACTGTGATCTCGGCGGGGACGTCGTCGACGTTGGCGCTTGAGGGAAGTACCGAAGAGGCGCAGTTTTAGGACGTTGGTACCCCCGACAGGATTCGAACCCGCAACCTGAGGGGTAGAAACCCTCTGCTCTATCCAAGTTGAGCTACGGGGGCGTCCCCATCCTAACTATGTAGAGTTGAACCGCTTTGCTACTCGGTCACCGGCAAGGAGCAACATTGCTCCGAAACGGCAGTGTAAAAGCTGCCAACCGATGACCAGGTCAAAAGGTAAATGGTAGGTTTCCTGCGAAGCAGGAAACCCATCAAGCAAAGTAAAACTGGTTCCTGATGACCAGGTTGTCAGGTAACTGGTGTTGGTGCCGCGAAGCGGCACCAAATCAACATGGTGGCCGTAGCTCAGTCTGGTTAGAGCGCCGGGTTGTGGTCCCGGAGGCCGGGGGTTCAAATCCCCTCGGTCACCCCATTCGGTAGAGTTTTGAAGCCAGTTCCCGATGACTCAGTTGTTGGTAATTGGTAGTAACCAGTGCCTGATGACCCTGTCAAAAGGTAACTGGGTCAAAAGGTAACTGGTAGGTTTGCTACGAAGTAGCAAAACCGTTAAACCTTGCGCCTCTAGCTCAATTGGCAGAGCAACGGACTCTTAATCCGCAGGTTCTGGGTTCGAGTCCCAGGGGGCGTACCAGATGGCTAGCCAAGTCCCGAAAGCCCAAAAATCCTAAATGCCGAAATCTCAAATGCCTAAGGCACTGCAGGGCGTGGATCAAAGCAATGCGCCTTATGTGATTGTTTCTTCAGACACTCATGCTGGGCTGTTCGTGGAGGACTATCGGGAGTATCTGGAGTCGGCGCTGCATGGCGAGTTTGATGAGTGGCTTGTGGGACGCCATGAGCATCGTGCCATGGTTGAAGAACTCAACGCAGATTTTGTCAATGAATGGGAATCAGTCAACGAGGTCGGCTTGCGAGGTGCTTTCGATCCTGACGTTCGTGACAAGACCCTTGACGCTGACGGGGTTGCCGGTGAGGTGATATTCGCCGACGGAGACGCTGTTACCGGCATGGAAGCACCGCCTTTTGGCGCTGGTCTGCAAGCCGGCATGATCACCGACCCGCGGCTGGCTTGGGCGGGCGCACGAGCGCACAATCGTTGGCTGATTGAGTTTTGTGCCACTAATCCACCGAGGCGAGCCGGCGTAGGGCTTGTGCCGATCACTCACGGCGTAGCTGAAGCTGTCAAAGAAATTCAAGACCTTGGCGGCAAGCCGGGCATTAAGGGAATCATGATCCCGACGATGTGGCATGACAATGCCTCCTACGGTCATGAGTCCTATGATCCGATCTGGGCGGCGTGTGCCGAAGCCGGTCTCGTTGTTCACACTCATTCGGGCGAAGCGGATCGGGACTCTTACAACGAGAACATGGCGCAGTACATGTTGGAGGTTCCGTTTTGGACGCATCGACCGCTGTGGCAGCTGTTGTTGTCGGGCAAGTTCGACAAGTATCCGAACTTGCGTTATGCGCCGGTTGAGTGCGGGTCATGGTGGCTTGGCGATCTGTTGTTCAAGGCTGATGCGATGTTTGGTGGACGCAACTGGAAGGTCAAAAAGATGAGCGCTTCGACTCATGGGCTGATCGAGCGGCTGCCGTCTGAGTATGTCGGCGACAACGTGTTCATCGGAGCGTCGACGATGAGCAAGGTGGAAATCCGGCGCCGTTACACCAACGGGGTTGACGCCTTGATGTGGGGCACCGACTATCCTCATCCTGAAGGCAGCTGGCCGCACACCGTTGAACGTCTTGAAACGGACTTTCAGCAAGTGCCTGTAGAAGAAACACGCTTACTGTTAGGACTTAACGCAGTGCGTTGTTACAACCTCAACCTTGATGAGCTGACTGCTATTGCTGGTGACATTGGGCCTACGCCGACTGATCTGAACCAAGACTTGGACTTGCGCACCGATCCGAATGCCGTTCGTGAGGCTCGTTTCTGGTTTGACGATTACAACATCGAATGGCCTGAGCAATGAGCGGTCACAACATTGAGCATCACAGCAAGCATCACATTGTTATAAGTGCTGACACGCATTGCGGCGCTGATCTTTGGGATTACAAGAACTATCTCGAATCTAAATATCACGACGCCTTTGACGAATGGGCAAAGGGCATCGAAGCTGACCTTGAACGGCGCAAAGAGCTTTATGCGACGATGGATCGCTCACCGTTAGAAGTCGGCGTTGACGGTGACCCCGACAAATACAGCTACCGCAACAACTCCTCAGCACAGCGACTCGCGGAACAAGAAGCCGACGGGGTCATCGCCGCAGTGTTGTTCCCCAACACTCAACCGCCTTTTGCGCCGGCTGCCTCCACAGCGTTGGAAGCTCCCGGTTATGCCGACGACTATGAACAACACTGGTATGAACAACGCTGGGCAGGTCTGCGAGCCCACAACCGTTGGCTCGCAGACTTCGTAGCCGAAGCTCCGCAGCGCCGTGCCGGCGTTTTTCAAATCTTCCTCGGTGACGTAGAAGGCTCCGTTGCTGAAATCGAATGGGCAGCCAACAACGGGCTGCGCGGCGGGGTGCTAGTTCCTGGCGCACCACCAGGGTCGCCATTTGAGCCGCTCTACTCCCCTACTTATGAACCCATCTGGGAAGCCGCAGCCGCTAATCAGCTGCCGCTCAACCATCACTCCGGTGGTGCTACACCGGATTTCGGCAGCTACTTCCCGTCGTCGCTTGCCATGTTCATGCTTGAGGTCACCTGGTGGACACAGCGAGCACTTTGGCATCTCATGTTCTCCGGTGTTTTCGAACGACATCCTGAGCTGACCTATGTCACCACCGAAACCGGCACAGCCTGGGTACCTGAAACGCTTGCCAAGCTCGACAGCTTCCACTACCGAATGAAACATTCAGAGTTCGGGTCGGAGTCCATTTTCGGTGGAATGGCTGTTGCCAAAATGTCGCTCACCCCTAGTGAATACTTTGAACGACAGTGCTACATCGGAGCATCGTTCTTGCGCCCTACCGAAACTGAGATAGCTCGCCAAGTTGGTGTGCACAAGCTCATGTGGGGGTCGGACTACCCCCACATCGAAGGCTCCTATCCGCATACCCGTGAACATCTGCGGCTGACGTTTTCACGACTAAACATCGAAGAAACTGTGACAATGCTCACCGACACCGCCGCCAACGTCTACAACTTCGACCTTGACTACCTGCGCCCCCTCGCCGAGCAACACTGCCCGACCAAAGCTGAAGTCGCCACGCCAATCGACTATTCCGAAATCCCCGACCGAGCCAAAGGCTGCCCCGGCATGAACCCCATCAACCAAGTCGCATGAGTGTGCAAATATTGGGGCAGGTGTGTATCAATGTGGTTGACATTGAGCGGTCACTCGAGTTTTGGGAAGGTGTTTGTGGGTTGGAGTTGCAACATCGCACTGAAATACCTGGAGTGCTAGAGGCAGTGTTGCAGTCTCGGAATGGTGGGTCGAGGCTTCAGCTGGCGCAGCACTTAGACGGTGATGATGGTGGTGGTGGTGGTGAGCGGGAAGGGGATGGAGCTGGGACTGAGGGAGATGGGGTTCGATGTGGGGGTGAGTTTGAGAGATCTTTGGGGTTGTGGAAGATTTATGTGAACACGTCTGATTGTCGGGAGTTGTATGAGCGGGCGGTGGCGGCTGGATGCGAATCGTTTCGTGAACCTGAGGATTTAGAACGTTGGCCAGTGACCATTGCCTTTGTGCGGGACTTCGACGGGTACCTAATCGAGTTCGTCGAGCATCATCAAGGCACAAGGCCAGGAGTTCCTGATCCGAAAAAGGTTTAGCCAAAAAAGGTTCAGGGAGCGAAGGTTCCGAAGTCGACTGAATCACCGACCTGGATTTCGCCACCTTTCACCACGCGGTTACCGACTCCGCCTCGTGTCATCATGCCTTCTTTGGCACCTTCGCCGAAAATCTCATTCATCAGAGCGCATGGCGCGGATTCTTTAGTGACCTCCAACTCAACCGCACCGATTTTCCAGCGGTGACCGATTTCTTGGGGCACAGCGTCAGCAGAAATAGTGATATTGCGTCGAGTTAAAGCGGGGTCTATATAAAGATCGCAGGCAGCTGAGGCGTCAGCTAGCTCGCCGACTGCTTGGACGGTGACTTGGCGCAACGGAGCGCCATGATGGCGGTCGCCTACAAGTCCGAGGTTTTCCTCGGCGACTGCGCTGGTTACCTCACGCATCGGCGAACCGGAGGTTTCAGCTAGATGAATTGATTCGACGATCACATTTTGGGTCACATTTTGGGTCACATTTTGGATCGCTTCAGACATAGATGCTCCTTTGTTCTAATTCTGGCGTTCTAATTCTGGCGTTCTAATTTGGGCTGCTCTTGGGTGTTCTAGTTCTTGGGGTGTTCTAGTTCTTGGGGAGGTCTTTGAAAGGGGTTTCTTTAGGCGGACCGGGTTCTTTGGGCAGCATCAGTACACGTTCGCCGATGATGTTGCGCTGCACCTGATCGGTGCCGCCATAAATAGACGGAGCAGGCGAAAACAAGGCAATTTCGCCGAGCATGCCGTCGCTTTGAGTGTCGTCGGGACCGGTCAACATGCCATCGGCGCCAATAACTCGCAAGCCGACATCACGA
The DNA here is from genome assembly GCA_012271125.1 of Actinomycetota bacterium. GTDB lineage: Bacteria > Actinomycetota > Acidimicrobiia > Acidimicrobiales > Aldehydirespiratoraceae > JAAXHB01. Next base: position 4,924 of record JAAXHB010000168.1, read on the forward strand.
GATCGGCGGGTGATTTCACTAATTGTGAGCTTGCCGATGTTGGGAGCAGCGGCACTTGATGCGCCTCCGGCTTTGGCTCTCAAAATCGACAGGCGATTTATTTCGATCAGGGCATAGAGGCTCATTAGTTCATCACGCAAGACACGGCTTTCGATCTTGCCGTTCTTGGTTGCCATCTCAACGAGATGCTTCCATAACTCGATGCCAAGCATCGGCACGCCGGCTTCGGTGTTGCCTGATGAGGCCGCGTCGCCGGCACGTTTTTGAAGCGATCCACCCTTGTGGCCGGGTAAAGCACCAACTGGGCGGCGGCCTGAAGTGCCAAGCGAGGCACGTTCGACCATCAAGGTGGTGTTGGCGACACTCCAGCCCTGGTCTTGACCACCGATGATGGCATCATGGCTGACACGGGCTTCTTCTATGAAGACTTCGTTGAACAGTGCTCTGCCGGTCATTTCGGTTAGGGGGCGCACTTCCACGCCGGGTTGATCCATTTCGAAGGCGAACCAGGAAATGCCGGAGTGCTTGCCGGATTCGAGGTTGGTGCGAGCTAACAACATGCCCATGTCGGCGACCTGGCCACCTGAAGTCCAAACCTTTTGACCGGTGATGATCCATTCGTCGCCGTCACGTTCGGCTTTGCACTGCAACGACGCCAGGTCGGAGCCGGCGTTGGGTTCGCTGAAGAGCTGACACCAGCCAATTTGCCCTCGCAAAATCGGTGACACATAGCGTTCGACCTGTTCGGGTGTGCCGTGAAAAGCGATTGTGGGTGCGGCGAGCATCAGTCCGAGCCCTGTGGGTGGGCCGAGGACACCTTTTTCTGCCAACACCAGCGACACAAGCGCGGCGTCGTCTGAGCCGTAGCCACGGCCGCCGGCTGCTTCGGGAAGCATCGGGCTTGCCAGTCCGGCGTTGGCTAGCAAGTCCCACCATTGCTCGACGCTGAGGTCGGGATCCCAGTTGGTGTCGCAAAACTCTTCGATTTCGGATCGAAGCACAGAAGTGTTTGCTTCGGTAGTCCCAGAAGAAGTTGTCCCAGAAGAGGTTGTAACTGCCACGGGTTTCAGCTTATGTCTTAGGGGTGTTTAGATCGACAACATTGTCAAGCATGATCGCACGCCGGTCGGTGTCAGAGAAATCTGCTAGCTCTTCTAAGTAGTCCAAAGGTTCGGGCATACCCTCAATGTGAGGCCAATCTGAGCCGAAAATCACCCGATCAGCACCCATTAGCTCAACAACCTCGGTGACGTCGTCCTCCCAAAACGGGTTAACCCAAACATGTTGCTTAAACGTGTCGACAGGATGATCATCAAACCACCAGTAATGCTTTTTTGCCATCTGGGAAAACTTGCGAAACATAGGCGCAAGGAAATCTGAACCGTTTTCTACCGAAGCAACACGCAGATTCGGGAAACGGTCATAAATCTTCTCAAAGATTGACGCCATGAGCCAATCCTGAGCGGCTCGCTCAATCGCGAAAGCTCGCAGCGACGGGGCACCGGCGTTGCCTGATGAGGAGAAACGGTCATCGGCGTAACCCTGAGAGGAATAGCCAGAATCAGAAGCATGGATTACGACAGTGATGCCGGCATCGGCGATGGCTTGCCAGACCGGATCAAACTGCGGGTCAAATGGCGAGCACATGCCGGTGGGAGTGCGAACCGCGGCGGGACGCATCACCAAAACCCTTGCGCCGGCGCTGACGCAGCGTTCGATCTCAGCAACCGCGGAGGCGACGTTGACCAGTGAAATGTATGGTGCTGCGAAAATCCGATTCTCGTAGGCGTAACCCCAGTCCTCTTCAAGCCAGCGGTTGAAACTAGTCATCAAGGTGACCGCGGCTTCGAGATCGTCGCCGAGAAGTTCCTCGTATAAAACGCCCAGAGTTGGAAAAAGCCACACGGCTTGGAGGCCTTGGGAGTCCATCACGGCTAGGCGTTTGGCAGGGTTCTGGTAATGCTCTGGCAGGGGTTCACGGTCGCTGAGCATCTCCAGCGGGTTCTTGCCGTCGGGGTTGCCTTTGAAATAATCACGCAACGCACCGGGTTTGGCGATGGGGTTCCAGGTTGGGTTTGTGACAGCTTTGGACAGCACCCCGCCGACGAGATGATGTTTGCGGCCGCCCATGTCGACCCACTGCACCACTCGTGGCTGCATTTTCTCATCGACGTGACGTGTGAAAGCGTCGGCGGCTTCGTAGTAGTGGTTGTCGGCGTCAAATGGCAGATAACCGAGCTC
>JAAXHB010000169.1 GCA_012271125.1 Actinomycetota bacterium
AATGTGCTCACGCTAAACGCGGTTGCGCGCATTCAAGCCCGCCAGGCCAACTCACCAAAACCTTCCCTACTTACAACATCAAACCACCACATTTTGAGGTCTTTGTTTTGAGGTCTTTGTCTAAAGGTGTCATACCCCTTGTGTAGTTTTTGAGCTATGAGTGATGAAGAAAATTCTGAGCAGTCAGAGCCGAAGCCTCAGAGGGCTATGCCGAAGATTCGGATGCCTGAAGAGTTGGAGGCAGGAGTCTGGGCGAACTTTGCGGTGGTGAGGCACTCCACCTATGAGTTCACCGTTGATTTCATTCGGCTTGACTTTGAGGGGAATCGTCCTAAGAGCGGCGTGGTTGTTCAGCGTGTGAACATGTCGCCGCAATTCGTTGAGCAGCTCACTCGGGCGCTTAACGAAAACATAGCCAGCTATGCGGCTAAGTCGGTGCCGCCGGATCTTGCTGATCTGGGGGACCCGGACTGGTTGTGAGTTTGGGTATGTGTTTTGCCGCTGGTTTTGATACTCGCGGTATCAAAATTGTTTCTTGACAACTGAATAATTGTGTTGCGCTAGTGGTGATGCTGGTGGGTGCTTGACGCTGCTTGAGATCGGCTTGAGCAGCGTGAGGCACTACTAGTGCCGGCTTTACTTGTAGTCGTTACTGGGTGGAGACGAACTGGCTGGAGCGTTGTTCGTAGTACCCCGAGTGGAGGTATAGGGCGTTGATGCCTTCTTCGAGGTACATGTCGATGATGTTCTGGTCGTCGTCGATGGCGGCATCGATGGAGTAGCCGGCTTCACGAAGGCGGGCGACTTCGGCTCGCTTGAACTTGACGGAGCTGATGCGCTCGGTGTCGGGGGCTCGGGTGATCATTAGGTCGGGTTCGGCTCCGTAGGCAGTGCCGTGGGTTTTGCCGTGTTCGGCGAGCCAGTGCAGGGACTCTTCGGCGATGTAGTGCGGGCGGGCTGTGAGGATGGTCGCGACGTGATCTGGTGATGCCTTGACCGTGGCGAGCATGCCCATGCCGGCTCTTAGTGGTGGGTCTTGGCCTATTGCTGAGAAGAAGCCGGGCCAGTCCCAGCGGTCGCCTCTTAGGTAGTGCTGGCGGTGCGTCGCGTCGGCGAGCACGCCGTCCATGTCGAATATGACAACTCGTTTGGCTTCTCGTTTGGCTTCTTTCTCGGAGTGCCAGAACCAGTTGACGTAATCGGTCATGAGAGTTGGCCTTTATCGGCCTTGAATGTGCTCACGCAAGCATTGCGCACATTCAAGCCCGCCAGCCCAACTCTCCAACTCAGTCCTCAGTGGGGGTGTTGGCGGCGCGGGTTTTGATTTCGGTGACGATGGATGGGTCGGCGAGGGTGGTGGTGTCGCCGAGGTCGCGGCCATCGGCGACGTCTCTAAGCAGTCGGCGCATGATCTTGCCTGAGCGGGTCTTGGGGAGATCTGGGACTAGGAACACTGCCTTGGGTCTGGCGGTGGGGCCGAGCTTGGTGGCGACGTGTTGGCGAATTTCTTCTCGGAGATCGTCTGAGGGGTCTGCGGTGCCGATGAGGATGACGTAGCCGACGATGGCTTGGCCGGTGATTTCGTCGGTTGCGCCGACTACGGCGGCTTCGGCGACGGCGGGGTGATCGACGAGGGCGGATTCGACCTCGGTGGTTGAGATGCGGTGGCCGGAGACGTTCATGACATCATCGACACGACCGAGAAGCCAGAGGTAGCCATCTTGGTCGATGCGGGCACCGTCGCCGGCGAAGTATTTGCCTTCGTAGGTTGACCAGTAGGTCTCCTTGTAGCGGTCGGGGTCGCCCCAGATGCCTCGCAGCATCGACGGCCAGGGCTTAGTGATGGTGAGGTAGCCGCCACCTTCGGTTATTGAGGTTCCGGAGTCGTCGACAACTTCGGCGAAGATACCTGGGAGTGGCTGGGTGGCTGAGCCGGGTTTGGTGGTGATGACCCCGGGCAGCGGGGTGATCATGTGGGCACCGGTTTCGGTTTGCCACCAGGTGTCGACGATTGGGCAGGTGCCGCCACCGATGTGGGTGTGATACCACATCCAAGCTTCGGGGTTGATGGGTTCGCCGACGGTGCCGAGAACTCTTAGCGATGAGAGGTCTTTGCCACCAGGCCATTGTTCGCCCCACTTCATGAAGGTGCGGATTGCGGTTGGCGCGGTGTAGAGCTGGGTGACGCCATAACGCTCGACAATGTCCCAAAGTCGGTCTTTTGAGGGGGTGTCGGGGGTGCCTTCGTACATGACCGAGGTGGCGCCGTTGGCGAGGGGGCCATAGACGATGTAGCTGTGGCC
>JAAXHB010000170.1 GCA_012271125.1 Actinomycetota bacterium
GTCAGTATCTGCTGTTCACGGTCGCTGAGAACCGAGAGCATGTGGGAGATTTCTTTGGGAAGTACTGAGATGGCGGCGATGTCTGCGGGTGAGTCGATGGACTTGTCTTCGACGACGTCGACGAGTTCGGCGTCGCCGTCTTGACGCAAGGGTTCCGACAATGAGATTGGATCGAACTGGAAGCGCAGGGCTTCGGTGATTTTTTCTTCACTCATTTCGACCTCTTTGGCGAGCTCGGCAACTGTTGCTGGGCGGCCGTACTTGAGCTCGAGGCGGGAGCGTGCTTTTTGGAGTCGGGCGAGGGTGTCGCCGGCGTGGACTGGTAGGCGGATGGTGCGACCGGTGTTGGCGATGCCTCGGGTGATGGCTTGGCGAATCCACCAGGTGGCGTAGGTGGAGAACTTGAAGCCTTTGCGCCAGTCAAATTTTTCGACGGCGTGGATGAGGCCGAGGTTGCCTTCTTGGATGAGGTCTAGCAGTGGCAGGCCAGAGGCTTGGTATTTCTTGGCGATTGAAACAACGAGGCGCAGGTTGGAGCGGACGAATTGCTTTTGAGCTTTGAGACCAGCTTTGACTTGGCGGTTGAGTTGTTGACGTTTGTTTGGGTCGAGGCTGCCGGCTGATGCCTTTTCGAGCTTCTTGCGGGCTTGGATGCCGGCTTCTATTTGTTGGGCTAGTTCTACTTCGCCGTCTTTGGTGAGGAGTTCGTACTGCCCTATGTCGGTGAGATAGACCCGAACAAGGTCTTCGTCCTCCTTGTTGACTGTCTCACGAACTTTGGGCCCTACGGCTTGGACCATTGTCACCCCCTGCTTGGTGATCGAACTAGCAGCGTCAAATTAGTGGCGGGGCGTCGTAGACCGAGGTCTTTTGACGTGCGCACCTGCTTGGCACTGTCTGTGACGATAACCAACTGAGCGGCAACGACAACCGCATTTTCCCAAAACTTTTTTGGGAAATTTTTGGGTCGGCTAGCAGAAAGCAACAACCTAAAGCAAATCGGAAAGCAGGCCGCCTTCTCTGTCAAGCAGAGCTGTGGCGCGGCTGAGGGTGTCGGAGTCTTTGGTAGCGGGGAGGGCGGCGGCGCAGGTTTGCAGTTGTTGACGCAGTGCGGTGGCGACACGCATGAGCGGGGCATCGCAGTGAGAGGCGCCGATGGTTTCAATTTGTTGACACGCGGCGATGAGAGGTTCGACGACGACGGTGTTCAAAAATGCGAGTTGGGTTTCTGCATCGGTGCAAAGCGACGCTGCGGCATGGAGAGCGTCTTTGATTTCTGGCTTGGCGGGAGCAGGTGTGCGGTAAGGCGCCATTCGTTTTGAGTCGGGTTGGAGTTCCTCAAAGGCGATTAGGTGTGCTTGAAAGTGGCGGGCAAGGATGGCGAGCCAGACATGCTGTTCGTCGTCCTCGGATTGCTTAGACCAGCGTTCGGCAAGGTCGCTGGTTTGGGTGATGACCCAGCGCAGGGCGCAAACCAGCTGCGCGGTGTGCTCTACGGTGAAGCCAACTAGTGGTGAACGCATTGGAGACATCGTGGAATGTTCTAGCGGAAGTGGTTGACGATGGGCATGCGCCGGTCGCGACCGAAGGCTCGTTTGGATAGGCGCGGGCCGAGGGGTGATTGGCGGCGCTTGTATTCGGCGGCGTTGACCATTTTGACGACTCGTTGCACTTCGGATGCTGGGGCGAGATTGGCTGTGATGATTTCGTCAGTGATGATTTCTTCGGGTGATTTGAGGTCTTCGATGTAGGCGCGCAGGATCGGGTCTAGGACTTCATAAGGCGGGAGGCTTTGGTCGTCTCGCTGGTCGGGAGCGAGCTCGGCTGAGGGTGCTTTGTTGAGGATGTTTTCGGGGATGCTAAAAAGTTCTTTGACGGCTCGTTCGGAGCGGCTGTTGTGCCAGCGGGCGAGGGCGTAGACATCGGTTTTGAAGAGGTCACAAATGACTGAGTATGCGCCGGCGGTGTCGCCATAGAGGGTGGAGTAGCCAACAGCGATCTCGCTTTTGTTGCCGGTGGTGAGCACTAGCCAGCCTTCGGCATTGGCGAGTCCCATGAGCAGGGTTCCACGGATGCGAGATTGCAGGTTCTGATCGCTGAGAGTTCCTGGGCTTGACGAGTCGGCTGATTCTGCTTCGAGCATTGTGGAGAGTGCTGCGTGGGCGGATTCGATTTCAATTGTGCGGGCGTCGATGCCGAGGTTGGCTACGAGTTTTTCTGCGTCAGTGATGGAGTGGTCGCTGGAGTAGCGCGAGGGCATCATCACGCCGTGGACATGGTCGGCACCGAGAGCGTCAACGGCTATTGCGGCGACTAATGATGAGTCGATGCCGCCTGATAGTCCGATGGCGACGTCGCTGAAGCCGGACTTGTGGACATAGTCGCGGGTGCCTACTACAAGAGCCTTCCAGAGCTGACCGTTGTCGTCGAGAGGTGTGGTGATGGGATAGTCGTCGAGATTGAAAACGCCGAGGTTTTCGTTGAAGCTGGGGCAACGTGATAGCAGCTCGCCTGAGGCGTCAACCGTGAAGGAGCCGCCGTCAAAAATTAGGTCGTCTTGGCCGCCGACGAGGTTGACATAGATGATTGTTACGCCGGTTTCGATAGCTCTTTGTGCCATTACTGCTTCGCGTTCGGCTTGTTTGCCGAGGCGGAAGGGGGATGCGCTGACGTTGATGACGACTTGAGCACCGGCTGCGGCTAGGCCTTCAAGGGGACCGTTGGGAACCCAGGCGTCTTCGCAAATGGTGACGCCGACTTTGGTTTCGGCGACGTCGAACACAGTCGGCGCGGTGGTGTTATCGGGACGGAATTGACGCATCTCGTCGAAGACGTCGTAGTTCGGTAGGCAACGTTTTCGATAGGTGTGGGAGACGTTGCCGTTTTCACATACTGCGACGGCGTTGTAGGCGTTGTTGAAATAGTCGACACCTGCCATGTCGGTAGAGGTGCGTTCGTGGCCGGTGCCGTCGACATAACCAACGACCGCGATACAGGACTTTGTAGTTTTTGCGATTTCTTGGAGCGCACTGCGGCTGGCTTGGACGAAGCCAGGGCGCAGGGTCAGGTCTTCTGGCGGATAGCCGGTGAGGGCAAGCTCGCCGAAGATGACGATGTCGGCACCAGCGTCTTCGGCGTCACGAAGATTGGCGACAATCTTTCGCGCATTGCCATCAAGATCGCCGACAACGCTGTTGACCTGCGCCACCGCTAGGCGCATTTGATTAAAGGCCGACGAGGGCTTCGCAGACGGTGCGGGTGATGAGGGAGGTGACGACGTAGGGGTCGGCGTTCGCGTTGGGGCGGCGGTCTTCGATGTAGCCCTTACCGTCTTTGGCGACCTGCCAGGGGATGCGCACGGATGCGCCACGGTCGGACACGCCGTAGGAGTACTGGTCGTAACGCTGGGTTTCGTGCTCGCCGGTGAGTCGGAACTCGATGCCGGCACCGTAGCCAGTGAGGTGCTCTTCGGGTTTGCCGGCGACGCCGAGGGCTTCACAAGCGGCGATGATCGGCTCGTAGCCCTCGCGCATGGCCTTGGTGGACATGTTGGTGTGCATGCCGGCACCGTTCCAGTCGCCGAGCATGGGCTTGGGTTCGATGGTGACGACGATGCCGTGTTTTTCGGCGAGGCGGTAGAGCAGGTAGCGGGCCATCCAGAGGTGATCGGCGACGGCGACGGTGTCGAGCGGGCCGACCTGGAACTCCCATTGGCCGGGCATGACTTCGGCGTTGGTGCCGGCGATGCCTAAGCCGGCGAGGATGCAGGCTTCGGTGTGTTCTTCGATGAGTTCACGTCCGAAGATTTTGCCGGCACCGACGGCGCAGTAGTAGGGGCCTTGTGGGGCGGGGAAGCCGGCGGGTGGGAAGCCGGCAGGCCAGCGGGTGGAGACGTCGAGAAGGGTGTATTCCTGTTCGAGGCCGAAGATTGGAAGCTGGTCGGCGTACTTTTCGTAGACGGCTAGGGCTTCGGCTCGTTTGTTTGTTGGATGTGGGGATAAGTCGGCGGTGAGCAGGGTTTCGCACAGGACGAGAATGTTGTCGCCGCCGCGGATCGGGTCGGGGCAGGTGAACACAGGGTGAATGACGACGTCGGAGTTGTCGCCGGTTGCCTGGTTGGTGCTTGAGCCGTCGAAGCCCCAGATTGGGGGTGGTTCGTCGTGGTCGACGATCTTGGTCTTTGATCGCAGCTCCGGCGTAGGTACGGCACCGTCGATCCAGATGTATTCGGCTCTATAGGTCACATTTGCTCCTTAAGTGACAGGCTTTGACTCGTGTCAGGCTACCGATGTAGCTGGTGCGCAAGTTAGTTGAGCTTGTTGTTTTCCCACCAAGTGTTGAGGCGGGTTAAGAGGACATCCGAGGGGAGGTTGCCTTCGGAGCGTTTGAGATCGAGGAGCCATTTGAGGGCTTTGCCGACTTCGGGGCCGGGGCCGATGCCGAGATGTTTCATGACTGCGTCGCCGTCGAGTTGGGGGCGTTCTTTGGCTTTGCGTTCTTCGGCTGCGAGTTGGGCGACTCGGGCTTCGAGATCGTCGACTTGGCGATGCAAGGCTGCACGTTTTCTTTCGTTTCTTGTGGTGCAGTCGGCTCGCACTAGGGCGTTGAGCTGGCCGAGGAGTCCGCCAGCGTCACGGGCGTAGCGGCGCACGGCTGAGTCGGACCAGCTCTGGTCGTAACCCTTGAAACGCCCGGATAGGCGCACGAGTTCGCTGACTGCTTCGGTGGTGTCGTCGTCGAAACCGAGTTGGGTCATGCGTTCACGGGTCATGCGAGCGCCGACGGCTTCATGGTGGCG
>JAAXHB010000171.1 GCA_012271125.1 Actinomycetota bacterium
CGACGACGCCCCACGCATCCGACTTTCATGGGTAACAGGCAAACGATGCGGCACAACTACCGGCACCAGCGCCTTCACATCATCGGGGGTCACATAACCACGTCCCATTGAGGCAGCCCGCACTCGCCCAGCCCGCGCCAAGGACAACACACCCCTTGGCGACAACCCCACCCCAAGCCCCGGATGATTACGAGTGGCGTCAGCAATATCCAACAAGTACTGACGCAACGCCGGTGCCATATGAACATGATCAATCTGCTGGGATATCTCGCGCAGTTCCGCAGCCGCAGCCACCGGCCGCAGCGACTCAACCGGTTCGGCGCTCTGACGGGTTCGCAACACCTCATCTTCAGCAGCTCGGTCTGGATACCCCACAGTCAAACGCATAAAAAACCGATCCAGCTGACTATCCGGTAACGGATAAGTGCCCTCATGTTCAAGTGGATTCTGCGTAGCAATCACCGTAAAGGGCAGCCCCAGAGCGTGCGTGTGACCGTCAACGGTGACCTGCGCCTCACCCATTGCCTCAAGCAACGCCGACTGAGTCTTCGGCGACGCCCGATTGATCTCATCGGCAAGCACAACATTGGAAAACACCGGCCCAGGCCGAAACTCAAAAGTCCCGCTCGCGCGGTTGTATATAGAAGTGCCGGTCACATCGGCAGGCAACAGGTCAGGGGTGAACTGAATCCGCCCAAAGCTCATGTCAACGCTGCGAGCTAGCGCCTTGGCAAGCGTGGTCTTGCCCACACCGGGGACATCTTCCACAAGAACATGCCCTCCGGCAATCAAAGCGTTGACAACTAGTGCGATAACGGGTTGTTTGCCCTGAACCACCGAAGCAACATTGTCAACAATCCTCGAAAAAGTTGCGGCGAAGCTAGCAAAGTCAGCACCGGCAACAGAATCACCGAGATCAGAATCACCGGCCACAAAATCAGCAGAGCCAACACTGCTCTGAGCTGCTTGAGTCATCGGGTGAATGCTAAAACCCTCGTAGCCCCTCCAACTAACTTAGCGACGTGCTACGCATCGCCCTAGCTGTGCTAATCCACCCTCATCTCTGGCTCACCGCAATCCGTCAACTGCGCCGATTCGTCGTGCCTCGCTGGTGGGCACACCCCCCGTTTCTGCCGCTGCCCGCCCAAGGGCTGCTGAGGTTCCGAACCGAAGCAATGTATGGCGACGCCAACCATCGACTGCAAGCCCACGACGTCATCGTTTGGCTGAGATGGTGTCGCGCCCACTCCTAGACTGACCTGCGATGGCACCGGTACTGGTACTCAACGCAAGCTATGAACCGCTTGCTGTGGTTAGCCCACGCCGAGCGGTGTGCCTCGTGCTGTCCGACAAGGTCGAGATGGTGCACCCATCCGGTGCGGCGTTTCGCTCCGAGCGCCGAGCCGTGGAGGTGCCCTCTGTAGTGCGTCTTAGCCGCTATGTCAACGTGCCCCGGCAACGCCATCGTGCCCCGAACCGCCGAGCCGTGTTCGTGCGTGACGACGACGCCTGTCAATACTGCGGACGCCGAGCCGAAACCGTCGACCATGTCGTGCCCCGCAGCCGCGGCGGGCGCCACACCTGGGACAATGTCGTGGCCGCATGTCGCCTCTGCAACGCCAAAAAACGTGACCGCCTGCCAAGCGAAAACGGCATGCGCTTACGCCGCCGTCCCGGCCACCCCTCGCCCTCAGATTGGGTCACGGTGGCAGCCGGATCAGTGCCTGACGCCTGGTCGCGCTACCTAGGAGAATTCGAGTCGCGACGCAGCGCCTAGCCGCCCGACCATGGCGTATCGAACACGCCAGCGGGCCAATTCCCGAAATGCTAGACGACATTCGGCGACTGCGCCCGCAGCGCACCGTGCGCCTCTGCCCTGTTACGCATCCGTGCCTGGTTCTCGGCAGCACCCAACCTCTCGGCCTTGTTAATACTGCTGTTAATACCGCCGTTAATACCGGCAAAATTGTTAATACTGGCAAAATTGAAGTTGCTAAGCGCTCTAGCGGTGGGGGAGCGGTGCTATTGCAACCCGGACGACAAATGTGGGCGGACTTTTTCGTGCCCGCCGACGATCCGCTGCATTGCGACGACGTTTCCAAGAGCGCCCTATGGGTCGGCGAACTCCTAGCCCAAATCTGCACCCCCTATTTCCAAGACGATTTACAAGTTCATACCGACCCCCCTGTAAATGCAAAGTTAGGCAAATTCATTTGTTTTGCAGGACTCAGTGCTGGAGAAGTCACTGTGGACGGTAAAAAACTTGTCGGCATCAGCCAACGCCGCACACGAGACCAAACCGTCATCCAAACCCTCACCAAACTCTGCTCGATCCACACCTTGACCGAAGCCGACTGTTTGTTGCTTTCCGACAATGAACGCAAACAGTCTCGTGCTGTTGATACGGCTGCAGCAGACGTCACAGAACAAGAACTCCAAAGCGCACTTCTAAACCAGCTCAACTCCTAACTACCTCGTCGACTCCTAATTGCTAGCCGATTACTAGCCGGCACCTTCTCTATAGGTCTCAATTGGCTCAATAGGTCTCAATAGGTCAGCCCCCGCCCTTACTGGCTCCAATCTTCTCCCTTAAATCTCCGCAAAAGGGGACGTTTTCCCTAATAAAACTGGCACGCGACCATAGATGTGGCACGAAGTGGGGCAAAGTGGTGTGAATAGCGCTTCAAGTGGGGTATAGTGGTGTCTACTGGAAATCGCGCAAGCGGTTTAGGCAAGGCAGGCACAGGTTCATGTCACGACGTTTCTACGGGTCTCATCATCACAAGCTCGACCCCAAGGGTCGCTTGACGCTGCCATCTGAGTACCGCGACCCTCTAGTAGATGGTGCAGTTGTCGCTCCATGGGAACAATGCCTTGCCATCTTCCCCAGCGACGACTTCGACGCCATCACCATCGAATTAGAACAACAAGTCCGTCGAGCCGGCACCTCAGTCGACGCCCTGCGACTATTCCAACACAGCGCACATCATGCCGACCTCGACGCCCAGGGTCGAGTCCTAATCAGAAACGAGCTACGTAGCTACGCGAAATTAGATGAAGAAGTCGTGGTCGCCGGCTCAGGCGCACGAATCGAGGTCTGGAACCCTGAAATCCTGACCAGCACCCACGATGAAGGTGCTCCCGACCTTTCGGCACTCATCCGCAAGGGGCTATCCCTACAAATGCCCCTAGAGAAACCAAGCGAGTGACCCAGATGTTTCTTATCACCCCTCAAGTCGTCACCACTGTCAACTCTCAAGTCGCCACCTCTCAAGTTGTTAATGCCCATATTGCTAACGGTCTTGACCGTGTGCAGTTTCCCGGCCAGCAGATGGAATTAAAAGAGAACCGCCTGCTTGCCATTAGTTCCTCCGGGGGAGAAATCTCGGGGAACGTTGCTGGTCGGGGGACTGCAGACGGTCAAACCATCCGCTAGTCCGTGCCACAGCCCGTGGTTCCAAAGCCCGCAGTTTCAAAGCCCGTGGTTCCAAAGTCCGTAGTTACTGCAACGCAGTTTGAACACGAACCGGTCATGGTCGCTGAAACCACTGAAGCGCTCGCAGGTGCCCCCAACGGCACCGCTTTAGACGCCACCGTTGGCGCCGGTGGTCACGCCAAAGCACTTCTACAACGCTGCCAAGACTGGAAACTCATCGGACTAGACGCTGATCCTTCCGCCTTAGACGCAGCCGGCAGCGCACTAGACAATTTCGACGACAGAGTCATTCTGCGACACGCCCGCTTTGAAGACGCCACCGACGTGCTCAACGACCTAGGCGTCGAACAGCTATGTGCCGCAGTGTTTGACCTCGGCGTCAGCTCACCGCAACTCGACCACCCAGAGCGAGGTTTCAGCTACCACAACGACGGCCCTTTAGACATGCGCATGGATACAACTAGCAACAGACCAACCGCAGCAGATCTTCTCAACAGCCTCGACGCCGAAACCCTCGCACAGATACTGCGTGAAAACAGCGACGAGCGTTACGCCAAACGAATCGCTAAAGCAATCGTCGCTGCTAGACCCCTGTCAAGCACCGCCGAACTCGCCGCTGTCGTTGCCAAAGCAGTGGGACGCTCTGCAGGTAAGCAACATCTAGTCCGGCAACATCCAGCACGGCGCACATTCCAAGCAATTCGCATAGCGGTCAACTCCGAACTCGAACAACTCACAGATGCCATAAGCCAAGTTTTCGACCGGCTCATGAGCGGCGGACGCCTTGCGGTGCTGTCGTATCACTCAGGAGAAGATCGTCAAGTCAAGCTGCTGTTTCGAAACCTTTGCGGTCAGCAGCAAACAGGACGGCCGGGGCTTCCACCTCCTCTGGAGGCCCCGGCTCGTGCCCGTCTCTTATGGCGCGGCGTTCAGACGCCAACCGAGCTGGAATTGCAGCAAAACCGGCGCGCCTCCTCAGCACGACTGCGTGCCGTGGAGCGCCTAGCGGAGGTAGCTCCTTTTAGGGAGGCAGCCTGATGGCAACTACCCAGGCCGCAAACCGGACGAGCAGCTCACACCCTCAACTTCGTCCCACGCGCTCATCAACAAACACTGGAACAGCGCGCAGACCCGCCCCCAAACACACACAGTCAAAAAAATCAGACCAAAACCCCAACTTAAAAGCAGTCCCAAAGTCGACCAAGCCCGTACTCGGCGCAGCAGTCGTTGCATTCCTCATGTGCCTGCTCGGATCAATGCTGCTAATCACCGCCCTTCACGCTTATCTCGTGAACCAAGCCGCCCAGCTCGACAACCTAAACAGCCAAAACGTCGACAGCCGCGAGGAACTACAACGTCTCCGCACCGAGCTAGTGAACCTTGACTCCACCGAAGGTGTCGCCCAAGCAGCCGTCGTAGCTGGCATGGTCTCCGCCCCTGAAGTCGTCGTCATCACTCCCGTCGACAACAACACCCTGCTCCCACCCCTGTCAAACCCGTTCGGACTAGAAGGCCTAAACGATCCAAGCGATCCAAATAATCCAAACGACCCCGCAGGCACCCAAGAAGGCATTGGTGAACAACAATGAGCCCGGCCTCTGGCCCTCGCAACACGCGCCAGCACTCCGGCACACGCCGCCATTCCATGTCTCGTCATCCCGCCAGCGGACGCCTCGCCGCTACCGCCCTAAAGCCCACCCGAGTCCTAACCCTCGGCTGCGTTTTCCTCGCCGCCATGATCGCCCTAGCAGTGCGCCTCGTCTATGCCCACACCGCCCCTGACCAGCGACTTTTCGAAGACAAAACCCTCGACATCAAAACTTCCAAATCAGTAATCCCTGCCACAAGAGGAACCATCACTGACAGAAGCGGAAGAGTTCTAGCCATATCGGTCCCGTCACTAAATGTCTTCGCCGATCCATCCAGAATCACCGACCCCCTCAACACCGCAAGAACACTGACCGAACACCTTGACTATGACGAGACCGAACTATTTCAAAGATTCGTCAAAGACAGCGAATACGAGCTGCTAGCACGCCAAGCCGACGTCGAATTCGGCGAAGAAATTCTCGATCTTGGGCTAAACGGCATATATGCCCGCACAGTGCCAAGGCGAGACAACCCCAACGGCGACTGTTCAAGTCTGACCGTGGTCGGCACCGTCAACATAGACAACGAAGGCCGCGCCGGACTGGAAAAACAACACGAAGCCCTGCTTGCCGGTGTCGCGGGACTGATGGAAAAAGAAGTCGCCGCAGACGGCGCCACCATCCCCGGCGGCCTCCAGCAGATCACCCCAGCCCAACCCGGCAAAGACCTGCGCCTAACCCTGGATCGCAACGTGCAGCACCGCACCGAGCAAATCCTCGCTCAAGCTGTTGCCAAAGCAAACGCCTCAACCGGTATCGCCCTGGCCGCTATCCCCTCCACCGGTGAAATCGTCACCATGGCAAACGTCGAGCGTGCCTCCAACGGCATGGTGCAGTGCACCCGCAAAAACTGGGCAGCGGTCTGGAGCTACGACCCGGGCTCGGTTATGAAGCCCATCACCATGGCAGCAGTGCTCAAGGCCGGCGACATCAACCCGGCCACCGAAATCGTCGTCCCGGAGATACTGCGAATCGACTACACCGAAAACGGCAAAGCCAAAGTCAAAGAGTTCAAAGACCCATTCACACATGACGGCAGCGAGCTTTCGGTGCGTACGATCCTGTCGGAGTCGTCCAACATTGGCACGATCCTGCTCGCCCAAGAAGCCGGCGAAGAGGCCCTCTACAACACTGTCAACAACTTCGGGTTCGGCAAACGCAGCACGCTTGATTTCCCGCTTGAGCACAGCGGTCAGCTGAACCATGTCGACAACTGGAACATCTTGTCGCTGCCCACGCTTGCTATCGGTCAGGGCATTTCGGTGACGCCAGTTCAGCTGCTTCAGGCCTATTCCACTATTGCCAACGACGGCATCATGGCGCCGTTGCATCTAGTCGCCGACGATAACAACGGTGCCGACGCCACGAGCGCCGGCACTACCGCCGACAGTCACGACAAGCCGCAGCCGGTTCAAATCACCGAACCACAAGTCGCCAAGATGATTCAAGACATGCTCGGCACCGTCGTCGATGACGGCACCGGCACCGCCGCGAGTTTCCCCGGTTTTGACGTCAGCGGCAAGACCGGCACATCCTGGCAAGTCTGTGACGACGGCTACGAATGCGTAGATGCCGCCGGCGAATATGTAGGCCGCTACTACACGGCAACCTTTGCTGGGATCATCAGCAACGACGAGGGCCCGCAGCTAGTCGTGGTTGTGGTGATCGACAACCCGACCGGCCCGATCAACACCGGCGGAGCTATAGCCGCGCCCGTGGCAAGCCAAATCGGCGAATACGCAGTGCAACAACTTCGCATTCAGGCCATGTCTGGCCCCAGCGCACCAGCTCGCCTGCGTGCCGAGCCAGCACCGGCACCGGTTGTTGACGAACCATCTGACCTGGAAATTCTGGGGAACTAGCCGATGGTTGCAACAGCTCATAAAGCAGTTATTGCCGACATTGTCGACACCATCGACGCGGACTTGCTCGATCCTTCTGCCGCGCAGCTGCCAATTGCCGACGTTTCTGACGACAGCCAACGCATAGAACACGGCACCTTGTTCGCCTGCATGCCCGGCAGCAAACACGACGGCCACGACTTCGCCGCCCAAGCCGTAACAGCCGGTGCTTCAGCGCTCTTGGTAGAGCGAAAACTCGACCTAGACACACCACAGCTGCTGGTGAAATCCGTACGCGATTCAGTCGGCCATGCTGCCGCTTGCGTTCATGGCAATGTCTATGACACCAAGCACGATTACGCCCTACACGATCCTTACGGCAACTCCGTCAACCTCGCCCCAACCGTCAACCTCGCCCCAACCGACAACCGCGTTCGACTAGTCGGCGTCACCGGAACCAACGGCAAAACCTCCGTCGTTAATTTCATCACGCAACTCCTCAACAGCGAACTTCATCTCTGCAAGCCGCCACAAGACCCTCGCGCAATCGAAATCGGCACCCTCACAAGTGCGCTAACCACACCCTCAGCCTGTGACCTGCAGCGCCACATCAAAACCGCTCGCCAAAACGGAACCCACTATGTGGTCATGGAAGTGTCATCACACGGCATAAGCCAAGGCCGAGTTAATGGCTGCCGTTTCGAGGTCGCGATTTTCACTCAGCTAGGTCAAGACCATCTGGACTATCACAAGACACCCGAGGACTATTTCGCCGCCAAGGCCCGACTTTTCGACCCGGACTTCACCGAAAAAGCCGTTATCAATGTCAACAACGACGCCGGACGCCGCCTCGCTGACATGGTCGAACGCGCCGGCAAAGTCCAGCTACAGCGTGTCGACATGGCAGACGTTCACAAGATATGGCTGCGCAACAACTCAACTCGCTTCAGGTGGGGACTCTGTGACATAAACATGCCCCTAGCAGGAGAGTTCAACATCGAAAACGCAGTGCTCGCAGCCGTTGCCACCAAGCTCCTGGTAGCAGACCCAGACAATGTCCCAGAAAATGTCATAGCACCGATGGGTGAACTCAAGCCGGTTCCAGGCCGTTTTGAAGTCGTCAACGCCCCCCAAATCTTCGGCACCGATCAAGACCCCACCGTCATTATCGATTATGCCCACACCCCCGACGGCCTTGAGGCAGCACTCGAAGCCGCTCGCCGGCTAGACGGTGCCGACGGCAAGCTCACGGTTGTCTTCGGTGCCGGCGGAAACCGTGACCATGACAAGCGACCCGTCATGGGACAGATCGCCGAATCTCACGCCGACAATGTCATCATTACCAGCGACAATCCCCGCGATGAAGACCCGCAACAAATCATTGACGACATCATCAGTGGCATGTCAAAACCACCAGCTCACGTAGAGCTAGACAGACGTCAAGCCATCCGACACGCCATAACAACCGCCAAAGCCGGCGACATCATCATCATCGCCGGCAAAGGTCACGAAACCATCCAACATTTCGGCGACCATTCCACTCCCTTCAGCGACCGAGACGAAATAGAACTGGCACTCAAAGACCTAACCGACAACACCGCTAACCACACCGCCAAAAGCGAGGTCACCCAGTGATCCGCCTGCTCATCGCCGCCGCCATCGCACTAGTCGTCTCCCTAATCGGCAGTGCCATCTTGATCCGGCTGCTCGTGCGCTACCAGCTTGGTCAACCAATCCGCGCCGACGGTCCCGAAGGGCACCATTTCAAAGCCGGCACCCCCACAATGGGCGGAATCGCTGTCGTTGCCGGTGCCGCTATCGGCTACGTAGCCAGCGACGCCGTCGGAGGTATCTTCACACGCACCGGCCTGATCGTGATGGCAACCATCATCGGCGCAGGTCTCGTCGGCTTCATCGACGACTGGATCAAGGTCAAGGCAGCCCGCAACAAAGGTCTCAGCAAAACCGCCAAAATCATCGGCCTGCTCGCCGTTGGCATCGGCTTCGCCGTAGCCATGACCCAGTGGACCGCCATCCAAACCACCCTGTCATTCACCCGATTCGACTACCCCGGCACCGAACTCGGCGAGTTCCTCTGGTCAATCTGGGCGATCCTGCTAATCATGGCAACCACCAACGGCGTCAACCTCACCGACGGCCTCGACGGCCTCGCCGCGGGCGCAGGCGGCCTCGGCTACGCCGCTTTCATGATCATCGGCTTCTGGCAATTCGACCACTTCGCGTCATACCAAGTCACCCACGCCCTCGATCTCGCAGTCGTAGCAGCAGCCATGGCAGGCGGCATCATCGGATTCCTCTGGTGGAACGCCGCCCCCGCGCAAATCTTCATGGGCGACACCGGTGCCCTCGCCATCGGCAGCGGCCTCGCCGCCCTCGCGCTCGCCACCAACACGCAACTCCTGCTAGGCGTAATCGGCGGCGTCTTCGTGCTCGAAACTGCCTCAGTAATCATCCAAATCATCTCATTTCGCGGCTTCAAGCGCCGCGTTTTTCGCATGGCACCACTACATCACCACTTCGAACTCAAAGGCTGGCCCGAAACTACAGTCATCGTTCGCCTCTGGCTCATGTCAGGCTTTTGCACTGCCCTCGGCATCGGCCTCTTCTATGGCGACGCTGTCAGCAGCGGCATCATCGACGCAGTTACCCGAGCAACGCCATGACGATTACTGGGGCAAACACTGAGACAATTACTGGGACGATCTCAGGGATGAGTACCGGCAACGTCATCGGATACAACTCGCGAATCCTGCTCGCCGGCTTTGGTCTCGCCAACCAAGCCGTCGCCAAAGCCCTGGTCTCTCGCGGCCATTCAGTGACCGCTTTTGATGACCACGACACGATGGGAATGCCCGAAACCGCAGACGAACTCGGCATTGGGCTACACATCGCCCCTTCAGAAATGACCCTGCGAGAACTGATCGACTCAGCCGACATCCTCGTGCCCACCCCCGGGCTGCCTGAAACCCACCCAATCTTTGACATGGGCTCAATAATCCCCTCAATAATCCCCTCAACAATCCACATCGCCAGCGAACTTGACCTAGCTCAAAGCTGGGATAACCGACCCATGGTGGCAATAACTGGAACCAGCGGCAAAACCACAGTCACCGAAGGCGTCACTGCCGCCTTAAACGAATCAGGCATCGCCGCCATGGCAGCCGGCAACAACGAAACCCCACTTGTTGAAGCCATCAACAACACCGACGTCGAAGTCTTCGTGGTTGAAGCGTCGTCGTTTCGCCTAGCTCACAGCCAAAGCTTCACCCCCGACGTCGCCTGCTGGCTCAACTTCGGTCCCGACCATCTCGACGTTCACAGCAGCGTCAACAGCTACGAAAATGCCAAAGCGAAAATCTTCGCCCACTCCGGCAAATACGCAATCGCTAACGCCTCCGACACAACTGTTATGGATCACTTTCCACGCTGTGAAGATTCCAACTGGAAACACCTATGGACGTTTTCTCAGTCCGCGTCAACCGACTGGCACCTAGACGACAACTCCATCGTCGGACCCGACGGAGCTTCATACAGTCTCGACGAGCTGGGTCGTGATTTCGTTCATGACATCGACAACGCCCTAGCTATTGCTGCGGTCGCCACCGCAGCCGGTGCTAACCCTGAAGGCATTCAAAGAGCCCTGGTGACCTGCAACCCAGGCCCTCACCGTCTTGAACTAGTCGACACCCACAAGGGCGTGCGCTACTACAACGACTCAAAAGCAACCACCCCACACGCCACCCTGGCCGCACTTAAGAACTTCTCACAGACCATCTTGATAGCCGGCGGGCGTAACAAGGGACTCGACATGTCAGTGCTCGCCAGCCAATCCGACCAAACCCCGGTAGTGCTGGCATTTGGCGAAGCCGCCGACGACATAGTCAACGCCTTCGAAAACCGCTGCCTTACCGTCAAAACACAAAATCTGCACCATGCCACCTATCTCGCAAACGCAGCCGCTACCCCAGGCTCAGTCGTACTGTTCTCACCAGCATGTGCCTCCTTTGACAGCTACAGCAACTACGCCGAACGCGGCGACCATTTCAAACAACTAGTCACGGACTTAACAACATGACGGCAACAACGAGCGGCGTCACCCGCAGCACCCGAAAGCTGCCCGTTAGCACCCACCCATCACGCAGCTACTACTTCCGCAGCCCAACCTCACCCCCGCGCCCCGCCAGCCCAAAGACAGCCCGCGCCCC
>JAAXHB010000020.1:0-10039 GCA_012271125.1 Actinomycetota bacterium
TTGGCGAGACGCTCCTGGAGCTTCTCGCGGTCGTAGTCGGAGTCGGTGTTGTCGATCTCGGCCTTGATCTGGCTGATGCGACCGGAGACGTCAGAAGAATCGCCAGCACCTTCCACAATGGTTGTTTCATCTTTGCTGACGATGACCTTGCGGGCTTGGCCGAGCATGTCCACGCCGACGCTGTCGAGCTTGAGGCCGACCTCTTCGCTGATGACCTGGCCTCCGGTGAGGATCGCCATGTCTTGCAGCATGGCCTTGCGCCGGTCGCCGAAGCCCGGTGCCTTAACAGCTACGGAGTTGAAGGTGCCACGAATCTTGTTGACGACGATGGTGGCGAGGGCTTCGCCCTCGACGTCTTCGGCGATGATCAGAAGCGGCTTGCCGCCTTGCATGACCTTTTCGAGCACGGGGACGAGATCACGCACGTTGGAAATTTTTGAGCTGACCAGCAGCACGTAGGGGTTGTCTAGGACGGCTTCCATGCGCTCGGCGTCGGTGACGAAGTAGGGCGAGATGTAGCCCTTGTCGAAGCGCATGCCCTCGACGGTTTCCATTTCGAGGCCGAAGGTTTGGCCGTCTTCGACGGTGATGACACCGTCTTTGCCAACCTTGTCGATGGCGTCGGAGATGGTGGTGCCGATGTCGGGATCAGCAGCGGAGATAGCAGCGACGTTGGCGATTTGGGCCTTGTCTGAAGAGACATCCTGGCTGGATTTGGCGATTGAATCGACTGCGGCTTCGACCGCGGCTTCGATGCCTCGCTTGAGCGACATCGGGTTGGCACCGGCGGCGACATTACGCAGGCCTTCGCGCACCATTGCCCAGGCGAGCACGGTGGCTGTTGTGGTGCCGTCGCCGGCTACGTCGTCGGTTTTCTTAGCGACTTCTTTGACGAGCTCAGCGCCGATTTTCTCATACGGGTCTTCGAGCTCGATGTCTTTGGCGATGGACACGCCATCGTTTGTGATCGTGGGAGCACCCCACTTTTTGTCTAAAACGACATTGCGTCCCTTTGGACCGAGCGTTACACGGACAGCATCAGCGAGCTGGTTCATGCCTCGCTCGAGCGAGCGGCGAGCCTTCTCGTCGAACTGGATCATCTTGGCCATTTATTACCTCCAAAAAAATAGATAAGAAAGCGAGTCCTACTGGTTAGCACTCTCATGCTGAGACTGCTAAGTCTGCCGTAGTTCGCGCCAAATCGCAACCAGTGCGATGAGCGAGTTGGGCTGGCAGGGTTGAATGCGCGCAGCCGCGTTTAGCGCGAGCACATTCAAGCCTGATAAAGGCCAACTCGCGCTAACTATTTAGAGCTTCACCCTCCGGCGACGGCGGGGACGATGCTGACGGTGGCACCGTCGGGCACGGGAGTGTCTAATCCTCCAGTGAAGCGAGCGTCGTCGTCATCAACGAAGACGTTGACGAAGCGGCGGAGCTCGCCGTCGTCGTCAAGTATTTGGGCTTTGAAGCCGACATGTTGTGATTCGAGCGAATCCAGAACTTCGCGGAGATTGGTGCCGTCTATGTCGACAGTGGCGGCACCGGCGGTGAGCATGCGCAGCGTTGTAGGGATTCTGACGGTGACAGACATTGAAGTATTTTCGGGAAGTATTTTCGGCAGGTGCGCTAGGTGACGGCTACGGGGATGACTGAGTCGGTGCCGAGCACGATGAAGATGTGGAAGTCATCGACGCCTTCGGTGGAAGCAACCAGAGTTAAAACGTTGGCGGGTGCGAGGGTGACGATGTCGGCGGGAGCGTTGAGCGCGGTGGCGATGACCTTGGCATCGTCGTAGTAGGTGGGGTGGTAGTAGATCGCCGATACTTCCACAGGGGTTGAGGCGGCGTTTTTGGCGGCAGTGACGAAGCCTCGGGAGGTAAGCACGGCGGCGGCGGCACCTGCGAGGCCGGACTCGCCGGTGCCGTTGATGGTGACGGCTTTGACTTCACCTGGGCGGTGGGTCACCAACGGGGGCTGCGTTGTAGTGGTGGTGGTTGTGGTGGCCTGGTCGGTGCTGGGGTCAGTGGTGTCGTTGTCGGGGTCGTCGGTGGTGTCTTGATCCGATGTGCTGGGGGCGGTGGTGACGTTGTTGGCAGTATCGCTTGGGTCGTCAAAGGCGCGAGCTAGTAGGAAGAAGCCGATGGCGACTGCGAGGATCGTGAGCATGACGCCTCGCCCGACGGCACCAGAGGTTGTTTCAGGCTGGTTCATAGGCGGTTAGTTGTCGTGTTCATGAATTTGCCTGAGGATACTACCCTTGAGCCGCTGCCCGGGTAGCTCAGACGGTAGAGCAGCTGTCTTGTAAACAGCAGGTCGCAGGTTCGATTCCTGTCCCGGGCTCACTACTCGCACTCGCTGGGCACGTCAAAGTGTGTTTTGTTATTTGAGGGAGGTTTTGAGTTGGGAGCGGAGGTCGAGGGCTTGGGAGATGACCTCTTCGATCTGGGGTCTGAAGCTTTTGTTTAGTTTTTTGCCTGCTGCTTCCAATGCAAATAGCGCCATCTCCGCAGCTACAGATGAAATCGTGGCGAGATAGTCGTCACCAACTAATGCGAGTTCATCACTGAACTCATCATTTCCCACGCAGTAGATACCGACAACACGCCAATTGATGTACTTGCCATCATGCCAACGCAAAGGCTTCAGAATTTCAATTGCTTCCTGTTTGTGTGCCCCCGTGAGAGCTTCCAACAGTTCGGCGAAGTCATGAACCCTGTCAGCGTGGCCATGATCGCCCAAATGACAAAGAATTTTTAGACCAAGCTCGATGCCCATGTGCGCCTGGGACACAGACATAATTGTCATGTTGCGCCGCAATAATGGGTTGTTGCCAAACTCTCCAGTTGGTGGCAACGTTTGAATCTGATAACAATTCGCTTGAAGCGAAAGCTGTAATGATGCAAGAAGCCTTTGGGCTTCTTGTTCGGATGAGTAAGCCATACCGATTTCCTTTGACCACAGCACCCCGGCTGGGTCACGGGCGTGCAAGCAAATTGAGTTGCTTGCCGCCCACGCCTCAAACGAAGTGACGACCTTTTTGGAACGGTGGGCCCACTCAGGGACATCGGTGACATGCACCTCCACGAATGTTTTGCCAGTCGCGACTTTGGCAATATCTGCGAATTCGCTTACCTTGCGGTAGCGCTCTGCGTAGTTCAACTCATCAACTATCACGACCAAACCACTCGGCGGGTTATCCCACATTGGGTCAAAGTCGTATTCACCCCCAGGAATCGGGTCATGCCACAACACTTGCTGGGCGCCGGCGGAAGCTAAGGCTTTGGCGGCGGTGCGAGCATCGTCAAGTGTTGGCTCGACACGCTCTGAAGTGGTTGTGGTCATGGCACCCTCCTAAGGAAGTGTTATGACACTACACCAAATTTGATGTGATGCCAACTTGGGGGATGTGGGGATCTGGTCGAGGAGGCTAAAGAGGCAGTTGGGGAGGTGGAAGAGGGTGGGGTTAAGAGTCTCAGAGAGAGGTTTTGAGTTGGGAGCGGAGGTCGAGGGCTTGGGAGATGACCTCTTCGATCTGGAGACGTGCTTTGGTTTGAAGTTGCTTTCCGGCAGAGTCGGTCGCAAGCAGTGAAATATTTGCTGCGGCTGTTGCGTTTAGAGTCAGGTACTCATCATTAACGAGTGCAAACTCGTCCCGAAATTTGAGTCGTTCATCACCATAGGAACTTAAGACTCGCCAATTGATGAATCTGTCATTGCGCCAGCGGAGTGGGATCAATATCTCTTCAGCTTCCTGACTGTAGGACCATGGTATAACGTTGAGCAGTTCGGCGAAATCGTGGACCTCTTGAACATGGCCACGGTCACTCAAGTGACCAAGAATCTTTAGACCGAGCTCAATTGCCATGTTCGCTTGAGCAACACCAGCAAGTGATTGAGCCCATCGCACGGATAAGTCATGTCCTGGCTGTCCAACTTCAGGCAATGTCTCAATTAAGCGGCGCGTCACGACAAGTGCATTTCTAAGGTTCGGGAGCAGCTCCCGGGCTTCTTGTTTAGATAAATATGCCATGCCAATTTCCTCTGGCTGGTGCACCTCGATCGGGTCACTGCTATGCAAGCGAATTGAATTACTTGCCGCCCACGCCTCAAACGAAGTGACGACTTTTTGGGAACGGTGGGCCCACTCAAGGACGTCGGTGACATGCACCTCCACGAATTTTTCGCCGGTCGCGACCCTGGCAATAGCTGCGAAGTCCCGCTCTCTGTAATAACGCTCGGAATAAATCAAATCATCAACTATCACGACAAAACCAATTGGAAGAATTTCACACAACGGGTCAAAGTTGTGCTCCCCCCCAGGTATTGGAGGGTGCCACAACACCTGCTGGGCACCGGCATCAGCCAGAGCTTTAGCCGCATTGCTCACATCTACCAGCGACGGAATCGCGTCAACTAGTTCTGGATCAGCACGGTTCACAGATGTTGAAGCTGTTTTTGTAATTGTTGTAGCCATACCCACACCCTAACGGATGAAAATGATACTACACAACTTTCAATGTGGTGCCAACTTGGGGGATCAGGTGGTTTTAATTGCGGAGCGGAGGTCGAGGGCTTGGGAGATGACTTCTTCAATCTGAGGACGAGTTGATGCGCCCATTTTCTTGCCGGCTAAATCAGTTGCCAAGAGTGCGATCTCGGCTGCGGCTTTGGCAATTTCGGTTAGGTACTCGTCATTGAGTTCGGCTAGATAGGGGGCGTACAGGTCGGAGTCGCTTGATCCATAAGAGCCGACAATACGCCAGTTGACATATTCATCGTCAGCTTCTTTTTTCTTGAGATGGGGTCGCCTGATCGGTTCAAGAGCTTGTTCCAGTTCGGCACGAAGCGGCTTCGGTGCGAGTGGTGGAAAGATACCGATCTGGTGGGAGCGGTTCGTTATTCGTTTGCCGCTGAGGTATACAAGCACCCTGAGGCCTATCTCTATGACCATGTTTGCTTGAGATGCAGCGCCGATCATGAGAGAACGCGCATGATGGAGTCGCTCAGTGCTGGTGCGGGAGAGCCTGAGCTGATTGAAAAGCGCGGCGGTTAGACATACAGCACGAGCGAGAGGCTCTAGCAGCGCTTGGGCTTGGGTTTCTGGTGGTGGAGGCATTCCGAGTTCCTTTGACCAGACCACCCCGGCGGGGTCACGGTTAAACAAGCAGATTGAATTGCTCGACACCCATGCCTCAAGTGAGGTGATGACTTTCTGGGAAAGGTGGGTCCACTTCTGGACATCGGTGATATGCACCTCCACGATGTTGCAGCCGACCGCGACCCCGGCTACTCCTTTCGAAATGTCTGCGTATCTCTGTGGTCCTTCGGCGGATTCATCCCAATCGTCAACGATTACATATAAATCATGTGCGCTGACTGGCTCTAGGGTCCAATCCGGTTCTATCTCAAACAACAACACCTGGACGACACCGGCATCGGCTAGTGCCTCGCCAGGGCTGCGGTCGTCGAGTGTTGGCTCTGGGCTCTTCACAGGAGTTGTTGTAGTTGTAGTCATATTACCACCCTAGTGGGTGGGTATGACATTACACAACTTTTAATGTAACGACAATTTGTATCAGTAGAGGTTCAGTTTCGGTAGCCGAAGTCTTTTGAGCCCCAGCAGCGGACGCGAATGTTGTCATCGGCCGTAATGCCGCAGGTGAAGCTACGGTAGGTGCAATCCCTGTACCAGGTTGAGGGATCCTGAGGATCGGGCTTAACCTCACGGCAAGTCTCGAAACCGCCGGTGTCTAGGGTGCTGAAAGTACCCGACGGTGGAGTTGACTCTCCATAAGCATTGCTTCCCCAGCAATAAACGGTGCCGTTGGTGCGGATACCGCAGGTGTGTTCCCTGCCAGCTGCTAAAGCCTTAAAGGTTCCGGTGGGAGCTGAAGCTTGCCCACTGGTGTTGCTACCCCAGCACATGACTGTGTTGGATGCAGCAGTGGCGTTGCCTTGGTCGTCGGTTTCTTCAAGGCGAATACCACAGGTGTGCCTCCAACCGGCAGCAACATGCGAAAACTGCGGTTCGACCATGTTGCCATTGCCGTCGCTAACACGAGGTGGAGTCTTTTGACCGTAAGTATTGTCACCATGGCACTCGGCGTACTGTGTAGTTACCTCGCCCCTACCGTCGGAGTAGTACAAGGTGGAGTGCCTGACACCACAGAAATGATTGCCTCCGGATGACAAGTCGTGGATGCCTTTCTCAAACGTCAAGTACACGGTATCGGTAACTATGTTCTCGAGATCACGACAACCTGGTGGTCTCATTGGGTTCGGCAGATCTTTATCACAATGATCAGGTAATTCAATTTTTGACTGGTTTACCGTCACCCAGTCAGAAATACCCCAACACCGGCCACCGCCTGGTCCTACCGCGCACGAGTAGCCGAAACCAGCCACAATCTCGTCGGCGATAAGCATTTCGGGCGTATCGTCAACTCGACGGTCCTTTTCGTCTTCATCGTCCGGGTCGCGATCACTACCAAGCCCGCCCCAGCAACTAACCGTTCTGCCAGCTTGCCCGTTACCGACATCCTCGGAGTGAGTGGACAGACTGCAACCATGCTGCACGCCAACTGAAACTGCCGTTGAGCCAGAGGTTGGATGCTGCCACTTCAAATTGCAGTGACCGTCGTCGCAGTGGTCGTCGTCATTATCGCAGTGAGCGTCGTCACAGTGGGTGCTATCTCCGTAGTAAGCGGTGATATCACCCTCACAGCTCAGATGATTATCAGACCTGACTGTGCACAAGCTGTTGTCTGTAACAGAAATAGCAACCGGAATAGTAAGTAGTGCCACAGTTATTGTGTGGCGGCCTACATCGAGTTGGTTCTTTGAATTCAGGCCTGTGTGATCGGTCTTGTAATGAATTAGAGCGTTGCTAATTGGAATGTTCTCTGGCCATCTGAAACGAAGAGCTTCGCGAGGCCGCTCATCATTGCCGGAGGCAATGCTGAAGACGGGGGTGTTGTCATTTGTTGGGTCGTCATCGTCATTAAACGGATTGCCGTCGGTGAAGACGTTGTCCCAAGCCGGGTGATCTGCAATCTGAAGGCCTGGACAGCCATCAACACAGTTGTCGTCATCAAGTAGGGGGATGATGACGTCAATAGCGCCCAATTGTTGGACGTTATTGATGATGCCGTTGTTGGTGCGCATGATTCGGGAGGTAGCTGAATTGAGCTGATCATAGACGCTGACGACATTGAAGGTGACGGTGGCTGGTGTCGAAACGTCTTCGGTTGTGTAGGTGAAAGTCTGACCGGTTGGAGAGTCAACATCCTCACCAATGGAGTATTCGAAAACTCGGTCACCTTCGTTCCATGTCACGCTGCCTGCACCTGTTGGTTGAGTCAGAACGGTGGGGTTCTTGCAACCACCGCCGCAGGTTGATTCATCGCCGAGGACGTCCATCGGAATGGTTGCGGCACGCGTCATGATGCGATCTATGTTCAGGGTCGGGGTGGGAAGGGTTTCGGTGGCGTTTGTGAAGCTGATGGTGACGGTGGCGGCACCGGTGTTGTCGTCGGTGATGTAATCAAAGGTGACCGAATCGATGAGCGGATCGCCGGCATTGATGGCATAGTTCCAGTTCGGGTCTCCGTCCTGGGAACGGAGATTGACTACCTCCAGCAGGTTGTCCGGATCGCCTGCTGAGGCGTTGCCGTTTGTTGTCACCATTAATGAGCCCACTACAACCTGCAGTCCGCTGCAGCCATGTGAGCACTTGTCGTTTTCTAGAACGGCGAGCGGCGCTCTCAGTGCGTTTTGGTTGACACGCGTTGCGTTAAAGGTGTCGTCTCGAAGGGTGTCGTCAGATGGGGTAGGTGCAGGAGAGGGGTTGTAGCGGACGGTTGTGGTAGTTGTCGTTGATGTTGTTGTTGTGGTCGTGGTTGTGTCAGCTGGTCCGGGGGGGGCTTCGAGCCAGGTTGTGGTGGTTGTTGGGATTAGGACTTCGGGGTTTTCAGCTACGAAGGTGGTGCTGCGGTTTAGGAATGTGGAGACTTGTGAGACGCTGACTGAGTTGCCAACGCAGAAGTCGGAGCCGTCGCCGCAGCCGATGGTGATGCCGGCAGCAGAAATTGCGTTGATTTCATCTTCGAATACGTGGCCTTCGCTGACGTCTCCGAAGTCAGCGGCGCCGTCGGAGGTGTCAGGTGGAAGGCCGAAGCCGCGCACGATCATGGCTGCGGTTTGGCCTCGGGTGACTTGGTCGTCTGGGCAGAAGCGGGTGCCGTCGCCGCAGCCGTTGGTGATGCCGAGTGCGGCAGCACGTTCGATGTAGGCGACATATGGGTGATCGGCACCGACGTCGGAGAAGCGGCGCACTGGGCCCAGGGTTGGCACGGTGTCGCCGTCGATGGCGCGAACTAGTGCGACCGTGAGAATCCAGCGGGGAGCGGCAGCGTGGTCGCAGTTATCTTCGCCGCAGTCGTCGTAGTTATCAAGAATTGAGGCGGCGTTTGCCGCTGATGCTTGTGTGGTTACTTCTTGTGCGTAACTTGTTGGCGTCACTGTCACCATGAGCGCCAAAACGCAAGCCAGTGCTATGCCTCGCAGACCAACCATCGATTTGAAACCTCCAGAGCTGAACTCCGCGCCCGCGGAGCGTGCTGGGCTACTACGGCCCACCTAATCAACATGCCACTCTAGCCCAGTAAACCATTAATTACACGTTCACAGTTTGTGAAATTTATCACCCCTAGCACTAACTAAACACCTACGCACCAGCACTATTTGGTGATGGGTGGTAACGCTGAGAGTTGGGCTGGCAGGGTTGAATGCGCGCAACAGCGTTTAGCGTGAGCACATTCAACCCTGATAAAGGCCAACTCTTACCACGAACTACACAGCTAGTGCTGGTGGCGGAGGATGTCCTCAAACCCTTTGACAATCACATGTTCGGTGTCGATTAAATCGTCGGGGGTGGCGGCGAAGTAGGCGGTGTTCATGCCGATGTTGGCGGCGGTGTCGAGATTGTCGGGGACGCTTGACAGATAAAGGCAGTCGGCGGCGTCGACAAGCAGCTGACGGCGGCTGGCTTCAAGCAGCGGCGGGCTAGGCAGGGTGGCACCGACTTCGGCACTGGTGAGCCATAGCGACACGGATTCTTCGATTTGTGCCATGCGCTGGAGACGTTCGCCCCAGCGGCGGGGCTGGTTGCCGATGACGGCGACGGGCAGGCTGCGTTCTGAGATGCGGTCGAGGAACTCTTGGAGGCCGGGGACTAGGCGATATGAGGACAGGAAGCGGGTTTCGATGGGGCGGGCGACGGGGCCGAGGCCGAGGTCTCCCCAGAACTCTTCGGGGGTCATGCGTCCCAAGATGAGCTGATGGTGGTGGCTGCGGACGAGGTCGGCGTCGACGTTGGGGAGCTCGGCGCGGATGGTGGGCAGCAGCAGTCCTTCGAGCGGGTCAGTGGGGCGCACGATGATGCCATGGACATCGACGACAAGCAGACGCAGGAAGCCTTGGCGTGGTTGGCGGGCTTCTTCTTCGCGTTCGGCGGCGCGTTGGCGGCGGCTGAGCATGGCACGACGGGTGGCTCGTTTGCCCCTGCCTTTGGGGGTGCGGATTTTGCCGTATATCCATGCGGCAATGGCGGTGAGGATGACGAGAACGACTAGGGCGGCACCGATTCGGGCGATGTTGAGCCATGCGATGGCTTGGCTGCGAGTGGTGCTTGAGGCGGTTTCAATGGTGGTTGGAGCGTCGCCGTAGGAGAACTCCCAGACTGAAGCTGTGTCGTCGGCGGGCATGGTCACCGAAAGCGCCATGCCGAAGCCTTGGGATGCTGCGTCGATTTCTTCCTGCGTGACGGGGCGTCCTATCATTTGCCCGTCGAGCATTTCAGCGAGCTGAGAATCGCCAAAGGCTTCGAGGTTCGGGGTGGGGTTGACTTGGGCGGCGAAGTTCCAGTCGGTGCGTCCGAAGGAGTTTTCCTGAGTTAGCTCGATGTCGGATAACAGCACCGAGGGGCCGGCGATCTCATCGAGTACGTCCTGGAGCTGGTCGGCGGAGTTGAAGCGGCGGC